>JAGHBG010000128.1 GCA_021161105.1 Thermotogaceae bacterium
ATATATAACTGAGTCCCAGTCTCTTTCTCTCAGATATAAGTATTTCCAATTTTCTCCTATTGCGTCAGAAATAGCCTTATACCAAAACTATTGTGTAAATATTTTTTTATAGTGTATAATTAGCCATTATGAGAATAATAGACAGGTCATTAATAAAAGAAAGTATAGAAGAATTGAAAGCACTTCAAAAGAAAGTTTCACACCGCCGTTTTGTTCTGCGAATACAAATGCTTATATTTCTAAAGGAATATCCGAAGATGCCATTAAAAGAGATAACAAAATTACTTCATGTGCATTATGAGACATTAAAGGGATGGTGGAAGGAATACAAAAGAGGGGGGTTAGAAGGGTTACTTGAGTGGAAAGTAAAGGGATATCCTGGGAAGATGAATGAAGAGCAACTTAAAGAATTTGAAAAAGAACTTAATGAGAGAGGATTTAGCAGTCAGAAAGAGATGATAAAGTGGATATATGAGAGATTTGGGATCAAATACTGCCAACAGGGGATATCGAATTTATTGAAGAGGATAGGAGCAAAGAAGAAAGTGGGACGGCCGGTGAATGTAAAAAAGGATGAGAGAGAAGAAAGAGAATTCAAAGAAAAGAGATTTAAAGAGATAACAAGAGAGAATCCAGATAAAGAATTTTTTTTATGATGAATCCAGATTTGGACTGATGACTGATGTAGGGAGACAATGGAGAGGGAGAGGGATAAAACCGATAATTCGGAGTATAATGAAATTTGAATATAGATATTTATACACATCTGTATCTCCAATGACAGGAGAAAGCTTTTCATTTGTAATGCCTGATATGACAACAGAAAGCTTGAATCTATTCTTAGAGAAATTCAGTAAATACTTAGGAGAAAGGAAAGCAATAATGATTATGGACAATGCTTCTTCTCATAAAAGCAAGAGATTAAAAATACCTGATAATATTCAGATAGTATATTTACCACCATATTCTCCAGAGCTTAATCCGGTAGAAAGAGTATTTCAGGATATAAAAAAGCATTTAAAAAACAAGCTGTTTTACCTGATAGAAGAATTGGAAAATGCTGTATGTAAAATAGTTAATTCTTTTACACCCCAGACCTTAAAAAAGCTTACTTTTTACCCTTATATTAAGGAGGCTTTTTTAGAATGATTTTTAATTGGTATTGGTATAACAGCACACAAGGAAGGCAGGAAGGCCATTGCAAAAGGAAAAGACATTGTGCCTGAGCATTTGCACAATAAATTATTTACTAAAAAAAAGATGGTAAAGGCCACAGTAGAAGTTGAAGTTATGGGAAATTTATACAAAATTATAAAGATAAATTAAGAGGGCAAAAATTAGCCATGAAAAAAGCAATACTTATAAGGGAGTGACATGGATTTATTGAACAGGCTTAGAGAAGAGGCAAAGGAAATATTCCTTGAGGGAGTAAGGGCTGTTGATCCTTATAAGGCAGTATATAGAGAGATTGAAAAACTGGAAATTTCACATGAACGCTACAATGGGATTTACATTGTTGGAGCTGGAAAGGCTACAGCTCCAATGGCAAAGGCGGTTGAGGATATATTTAACAGAAGCATAAAAGAGGGAATAATAAATGTAAAATATGGATTTTCACAGCCTCTTAGATATACTCAAATCATAGAAGCAGGACATCCTTTACCAGATGAAAATGGATTAAAAGGAGCAAAGAAGATAAAACAGCTTCTTGAAGGCTTAGGAGAAAAAGATCTTGTCTTCTCTCTTATTTCAGGTGGTGGCTCAGCACTTCTTCCCATTTCAGCAGATAACATAACACTTCAGGAAAAGCAGACACTTACTCAGCTTCTTCTTGAATGCGGGGCATCCATAGATGAGATAAATGTTATAAGAAAACATATATCCCTATCTAAAGGGGGGCAGCTTGCAAAAGCTGCCTTTCCAGCAGAGGTGATAAATCTCATGCTTTCTGATGTAGTAGGAGACAGGATAGATATTATAGCGTCAGGCCCGTTTGTTCCTGATCCTTCCACATTTTCTGATGCATGGAATGTGTTAGAAAAATATGATCTCCTTAAAAATACCCCAAAAACTATACTTGCTTACCTAAAGGCAGGTATAGAAGGAAAAGTGCCAGAGACACCAAAACCTGGGGATAAGATTTTTAAAAATATTCTAAATAGAATAGTTGCAAGCAACATTATTGCGCTTAAGGCATGTGAGAAAAAGGCAAAAGAGCTTGGCTACAAAACATTGATTCTTTCTTCCATGATAGAGGGTGAGACAAGAGAAATTGCAAAAATGCATTCTGCTATTGCTAAGGAGATAATAAGAACAGGAGCTCCTATTCAGCCTCCTGCGTGTATTATTTCAGGTGGTGAGACCACTGTTACTGTAAAAGGAAATGGGGTTGGGGGAAGGAATCAGGAATTTTGTCTTGCAGCAGCTATAGAAATAGCAGAAATCAAAGGAAATGTTGTGATATTGAGTGGCGGCACAGATGGCAATGACGGTCCAACTGATGC
>JAGHBG010000023.1 GCA_021161105.1 Thermotogaceae bacterium
CTTCAGTATAAAGGCAGGAATAATTTACCCATTTCTTGTCTATAAATATATAAATGAGGTGGAAAAATCCTTTATCCCACCCCCACCTTTTTCAAATCCCTTACCTTTCGATATCTTTCTTGGTATCAACATCGAAGATGCATTTTTTCGGGTGGAATTTCTCTATTTTATAAGATTCTCTACAATTATTGGGTATCCATCTCCTCTTTTTAACATGAATAACCTTCAAATCTCTATAAAACTTTACCAATAATATGAACCACCACTGCAACAATTATTCCCACAATGCCCCCGGCAGTTACCTCAGCCCATGTATGGGCGATATCTTTCGAAATTTTAGACCTTAATCTCACAAGGTCAGAGGCAATAATTAGCGAAAATCCCAGAGTTACAGCAAACAAACTCGAACCAAATCCTTCGGTGAGTCCAACAGAAGTTGTCATACCAAAAATAAAAGCAGAATGCCCACTTGGCATTCCACCATATTTCAGAGAAGATCTTAAATCTCTATTCAAAATAGCTTTAATTGCCTGAGCCGTTACAAAGGATAAAACGAAACTCCAGATAATTTCATTTCTTAAAAACATCATTCTTTTTCCACCTTCTTTACGTAAGCTGGCAATCCGTAGACAGATTGGAGTCCGGAGAATGTATGAATGTAAGGAAACTCAAGATAATCTCTATAAACCTCAATAATAACAGGGGTGTATAAAGGGATAAATGGAAGATCTCTCGCAAGAATCTTTTGCATTTTAAATGCTATTTCTTTGGCACTTTCTATATCTGCCTTCATTATCTGATCACACAATTTGTCGTATTCACTGTTTGCATATCCAGTTGGATTGAAAGAGCTATCGCTCTTGAAATAGCTGACCAGATGATAAGGTGTTATATCAGCTCCCCAGCCAAGAATATACATATCAAAGTCCTTTTCATCCCAGACCTTTCCTAAAATAGCTTTAAAGTCCATATAAACAGCTTTTACAGGTATACCTATCTCATTCGCCCACTTTTCGATATAAAGCGCTATCGTAGCTCTTAAAGGATCGTAAGATTGAGTAGGAGCAAGCAATATCATATCTTTAACTGGTTTGCCATCAGGGGAAATTAATCCCTTTCCTTCCCTTAAAATAGAATCTTCAGAAAACCTTGGCTCGATTTTCCACTTAAATCCCGCTTCTTTAAGTATTTCATAAGCTCTTTTCAGCCTTTCAACGTGGCTCAATGAATGATCTACCAGCTCAACCTCAGAATTATGCCAGAATTTATTCGTTGGGGGTACTAAAGCATCAGTTAAGACTACCTGATCTTTTAATATCCTGCCTTTGATAAAATCCATGTCAATTACATAACTCATAGCTTTTCTAAAGGCATGAACGTTCCCAGGAAATCTTCTGAAATTAAAAGCAAGATACCTGATGTTAGCACCAGGCGAATGTAGAATAACTATATTTGGATCTTTCTTTACTTCTTTAATATCTCCTTCTCCTACACCATGAGGAGTCAGAATCATGTCTATTTCCTTGTTTAAAAGAGCCTGAATAGCAGAAGCCCTTTCAGTGTAAACTCTGTATATAACACCATCAACAAAGGGTCCCATTTCTACTTTCAATGTTATCTTTCCTTTTGGTTCCTTGCTCTCCCAGTAATAACCCCTGGAATCGGTAAGAACAATTGCTCCGTTTTCATAATGAATCTCGGTGTACCCTCTGTCAAAGTAATCTTCAACCGTTTGAAGCTCTATAAAAGCTCCTTTTTCCCATCTCTTAATCACGAAAGGCCCCGATGCAGGATCGGGATTTTTGATGGTATCTACTGAATATAGATACTCTATATCCTTACCCTTATTTATAACTTCATTTACATACCTTTCCCAATATTTCTTCTGTAATACTGGAGCCATGAAAACTCCATATTCCACCCTCAGTATCCCGGTTTTCTTGAAATAGAACTTCACAACCTTCTTTCCAGAATATTCCACATGATCCAGAAACTCCGGATCAGCCATTATTTCCCAATTCCCTCCAAGATTATGGTTTTTAACAAGCTCAAGAACAGAATTAAAAGTAAATGCTACATCTTCAGCAGTTATTAAGCTTCCATCACTCCATTTTATTCCATTCCTTAAAGTAACCTCATAAACGTAAAATTCTCCATCTTTGTACTTCCTTGGATAATCTGCGGCAAGGTCTGGAACAAAGTCGTATGTAACATGAGCAAATCGGTATAAACTTCTATATTTATGAGAAAAGACATATTTTGACCATGTTATAGCATTAGGGCCATAATCAACCCAAACGTTCAGAGCTTTAGGCTCATCCAATATTCCGTAAACGAGAGCATTGGAGAAATGGAAAGAAACCAGCAGAAATACAGCAACAATCGTTAAAAGCTTTTTCATTTCCCCATCACCTTCCTTACCTCTTCTTCTGAGAGTTCTCTCCACTTTCCTTCCTCTACATCAAGCTTTAAACCACCTATCCTGATTCTCTTAAGCGACCTGACAGAAAGTCCTACTGCTTCCATCATCAATTTTACCTGATGATATTTCCCTTCATCTATAACAATATGAATCGCATCTCCATTAACTTCTATCTTTAAAGCTTTGAAAAAGTGTTTTCCCACTTTCACACCTTCAAGGAGCTTCAAAGCATTCTGCGGATTACCCTCAACAATCACCTCATACTCTTTTTCAACATGATATTTTGGTGAGATAACCTTATGGGTGAAATCACCATCGTTGGTTAGAATCAAAAGCCCTGTTGCATCTTTATCAAGTCTTCCCACGGGATGAAGCTCTCTCACTCTTGGATGGTCGATAAGATCAAGAACGGTAGACTCTTTATCGCTTGTGGAAGATACAAAACCCGCAGGTTTGTTGAGCATTATATATATATTTTCTTCAGGGCTTTCTATTGGTGAACCGTCAACTTCCACAATTTTGTCTTTAACTTTTAAGGACGGATCCTGTATTATTTTTCCGTTCACCTTCACTCTCTTCGATAATATTAGCTGTTTTGAATCTTTTCTTGATATTCCAAGAGATTTTGATATGAACTTATCAAGCCTCACAACTTTCATTCCTTTCACTTTTCATGTAATTTTCCAAAAACAATGGCGGGATATCCCCGCCAAGGATAATAATATATCACCTTTATGACATAGTGAAGTATCATTTCTCTTTCGCTAAAAGTTCCCTTGATTTTCTATTCTGCCATTCTATGATTTTTTGCATATCCTCCCCTACAATTTCTCCATTCCAAATCCTTATATTTCCATTTATAACAACCGTATCCACTCTCCTGGGATCACAGAAGACCACAGAAGCAACAGGATCATCAAGACAGCCAGCAAGCTCAATTTTATCAAGCCTTATCCCTATAAAGTCTGCAGCCTTTCCAGGTTCTATTGAACCGATGTAATCATCCATTCTAAGAACCCTTGCTCCACCCATTGTAGCCATCCTGAGAACTTCTCTTGCAGTTATAGCAGCTGCTCCGTATTTAACCCTTTGCAGGAGAAATGCAAGCCTTATCTCCTGAAGGAAATTATTTGTATCGTTGCTGGCACTACCATCAACCGCTATTCCTATTCTAAGTTTATCTTTCATGTCCTTAACTCTTGCTATTCCTGAACCAAGTCTCATATTGGACGCCGGACAATGTGCCATTCCAACATCATTTTTTGCAAGCTTCTCAATATCTTTATCTGAGAGGTGAACAAGATGAGCAAACCAGACTCTTGGATTTAACCATCCAATTTCTTCCATGTAATCTACTGGTCTTTTTCCAAACTTCTCCAGGCAAAACTCCTCTTCATCAAGAGTCTCTGCAAGGTGAGTGTGAAGAAGCACATCGTATTCCTCCGCAATCTTTGCAGATTCTCTCATTATCTCTGGAGTTACTGAAAAAGGAGAACATGGGGCAAGTGCTATTCTTAACATGGAATATTTAGATGGATCATGATACTGTTTTATAACCCTTATTGATTCTTCTATTATTTCTTCTTCAGTTTGGACAACACTGTCGGGTGGAAGTCCTCCATCTTTTCTGGATAAAGACATACTTCCTCTTGTCGGATGGAACCTGACTCCTGTTCTCTTAGCCGCTTCTATTTCCGCATCGAATATGGCGTTATTGCCATACGGATAGAGGTACAGGTGATCGGTAGTTGTGGTGACACCTGTAAGCATCATCTCATATATAGCGGTAAGTGCAGAAACATAAGAAGCTTCTTCATCTATATGTTTCCACCTTTCATAGAGAAAGACGAGCCAATCAAATAGCTTAACATTTTGTGCTCCTTTGACATTTCTAAATAAAGTCTGATAGAAGTGATGGTGTGTATTAACAAATCCAGGAAGAACAAGCATAGAGTCAAGATCGTAAATTTCATCAACTTCCCCTTCATACTCACCAGTACCAACTTCTTTTATAACATTATCCTCAACAAGTATGTAAGCGTTTTTGAGCTCTCTCTCATCATTATCAAAGGTTGCAAGATACTCTATATTTTTAAAAAGCTTCTTCATAAAACCCCTCCTTTGTTTGAGCTATATAGACCATTTAAAAAGTATACATGAAATACCTTGACTCAAAAAATTTTGAACTTTAATCCACACTTACAAACTCTTTCCGTATCAGAATAGAATCCTCTGTTAAAGGCTTATCAGATGCATATACAATTTCGAACTTATCTTCAAAAAATTCTTCCTCCACTATTGTTGTTTCTTTCGAAAGAATTGACTTCACTTTTCCATAATCTGAAATATGACTTTGCACTCTGTATATATTCATAGGCTTTACTATGGTATATTCAACAGCCTCCAAAGCGCTTTTTGCACTCTTTGAATAAGCCTCTCTCAACCCCTTCACACCAAGCTTTACCCCACCAAAATACCTTGTAACAACAACTGCTGTGTTGTAAAAATTCAGAGATTTGATCGCATTTAATATAGAAATCCCAGCTGTTCCTGAAGGCTCACCAGCATCGGACGAATGTTCTAAAATTGTGGCATCTTCGTAAACTCTGTAAGCCCAGCAATTGTGGGTAGCATCGGAGAATTCTCTTGACACCTTTTTTATAAACTCCTTTGCTTCTTCAACGCTATATGCTCTCGAGACAGTAGCTATAAATATTGATCTCTTTATATTTATCTTATTTCTATGTGTTCCTTTTGGCACCTTCATCTCCATATAACTACCTCCGGTTCAAGCTCAACATTGTAATTTTCTCTTACTTTGCTTTTAACAATTTCAATAAGTTTCATTGCATCTTCAAAAGTCCCACACCCTTCGTTGATCATGAATCCCGCATGTTTTTCAGAAATTTTAACGCATCCCACCTTATAACCTTTAAAACCTAATTTTTCTAACGTGCTTCCCACATAGAAATCTGGTTTTGGCCTCTTGAACAGGCTACCTGCACTCCACTCATATATTGGCTGCTTATCAAGACGCTTCTTTAAAATTTCTTTCATGTGAAAGATTATTCTATCCTTGTAAGACTTTTTAAATTCGAACGCTGCTCTCAAAATTATCCTATCTCCAACATTTGATCCTCTATATTCAAGCCCAAGTTCTTTTGCAGACAGCTTTTCAACCTTTTCACCATCGAAAACTTCTGCCCACAAAAGAACATCTTTTATTTCTCTTCCATATGCACCTGCGTTCATGAATACCGCTCCACCAACACTACCAGGTATACCGAAAAGCTCTTCCATTCCAGAAAGGGAATTCTTTGCAGCTATTTCGATTAATCTTTTCAGGGGAACTCCTGATTCCGTAGTTATAACCTCACCTGATACATCAATTCCCGTTAACCTTTCTGTACTTAATACAAAAAATGACAGGTTATCATCAGAAACAAGAAGGTTCGTTCCCATGCCTTTTATCTTAAAAGGTTTTTCATACTTTCTAAGTATATTAACAGCATTTTTAAATGATTCGATCGTGTTTGGATACACAAGAGCAGTCACTTTTCCACCTATTTTTATACTTGTATGGTATTTCATCGGCTCCTTTGGAAAAACATCACAGCCAGAAATATATAGCATATCAAGCACCTCATTCATTGCTTATCAACTCCTGAATTATCTTTTCAAGATCCTCTTTTTTAAACTCTTTATATATCTTTCCACCTTTGAACGCCACCATCTTATCACCTGTTACTCCAGCTATACCCGCATCAGCATGTTTCCCTTCCCCCACACCATTAACAAAGCACCCAAGAACCGAAAACACTATAGGCTTATCAATTTTGAAGAGTATACTCTCAATTTTTTCTGCTATCTTTTCAACATCGAAAACAGCCCTCGCACAGGTCGGACATGCTATAACCTGGGGTTCTTTTCTCAGTCCAAGAAATGATAAAAGCTTTCTTGCTGCGATAACTTCTTTAACCGGTTCTCCAGCTATTGATATTCTTATCGTATCTCCAATTCCTCTGTATAAAAGGTATCCGAGAGCAAAGGAAGATTTGATCAGAGCACTTTCATAGGTCCCAGCTTCTGTAACACCTATGTGAAGTGGATAATCAACTTTTGATTTTATATATTCATAAGCCTTTATTGTCTCTATTGCATCAGAACTCTTTGCCGCAACGACTATATCGTAAAAGCCCGCTTCTTCTAAAATTTTAACTTCCCTTAAAGCCGCTTCCGCTAAAGCTTCCCATCTTTCCATCTTCCCTTCAATATCTTTTGGAAGAGAACCCGTATTTGAACCAACTCTTACCGGTACTCCGTATTCTTTTGCAACTTTTGCAAGCTCTTTTACCTTCCAATCAGCCCCTATATTTCCCGGGTTTATCCTTACCTTGTCAGCTCCAGATTTAATAGCTTCAATCGCTATTCTGTAATCAAAATGAACATCCGCAACTATCGGAACTCTGACCTGTCTTTTGATTTCTTTTATCGCCCTTGCACTTTCTACATCTGGTGTTGAAATTCTTACTATATCAACCTTTACATCTTCAAGCTTTTTTATTTGAAAAATCGTCCTTTCTACATCTTTAGTGTCCGTATTTGTCATTGATTGTATGGCTATTGGGTTGCCATCTCCTATCACAACACTTCCTATTTTCACTCTCACATTCCCATCATCCTTCCAACATCCATGAAACTTATGTATATCATAAGACCTAAAAGAAACAAAAAACCAATTGTATGGATAATTGCTTCCACTTTAGGATCAATCTCTCTTCGCGTAATTATCTCCAAAAGAGCAAAAACTATTCTTCCTCCATCAAGTGCAGGGAGGGGGAGAAGGTTAAATACTCCCAAACTCATCGTTATTACTGCAACTATAACAAGTACGGAATCAAGTCCAAATTTGCTTGCTGTACCAACAAGCTGTACAAGTCCGACAGGTCCTACAACTTGCCCGCTTGAAACATTCTTGAATAAAGAAATACCAAATAAATTTTTCCACGAAAGAACCACAACCCAATTGCACCTTTTTACAGCAAGATCTATGGCTTCTAATTTAAAATGAGGTTTATATGGTTCGACTTCGGGGGTAAAAAGCGTTAAGTCTGCCAAAATCTCCCCAGCCTTCTTCTTCGATAAGGATATTGTCTTTATCACCCCTTTATCTTCGTAAGAGACTTCCACAACATCTGATGGCCCATAAGTGAACCAATCTATATCTTTACCATAGAGTTCTATGTAAGCATCTCTGCTTTCGAGGGAAAGGTATGTAACAGCCCTTATAAACCAAAGCCAGTTTTCTATCTTTATACCATCTACGGAAATAATTTTGTCACCGGCTTTAAAAGGAGGAACATCCTTTTTAAAAACAGGTTTGTATCCTGAATAGACAAAGCCAATTGCGTACTTTTCTGGTACATAGGAAAAGTTCTGAAGAACACCTTCAAGGTATCCCATATCAAAGTTAAATTTAACTCTTTCATTTATTAATGATTTTACGAACTCTGGCGTCATCTCTTGCTGATTTTCAAGGGATATAAGCCTGCCTTTTGGAGTTCCCTCCGCACTTTTCAGGTAAAATTCCCACTGTTCAGGTATCACCTCTGGTTTTATAGACAAGTCAACCTTCTCCCCATTTCTA
>JAGHBG010000196.1 GCA_021161105.1 Thermotogaceae bacterium
CTATAATGGTAATGGATGTGTGGTCAGCTATAGGCTATTATACGCTTCTTTTTATTGCAGGGCTCAGAAGTATACCAGATGAGATATATGAAGCTGCAAAAATAGATGGTGCTAATCGCTGGCAGATGACGTTCAGGATAACACTACCCCTTTTGAAACCTACGCTTTTCTTCATAATTGCTATAAACACAATCAGATCATTTCAAATATTTACTGAAATATTCACAATGACTCAAGGAGGGCCGAGAAATTCAACGATAACTATAGTTTATTACCTTTACGACGTGGGATTCAGAAGATTTGAAATGGGTTATGCTTCGGCTATTGCTTACATTCTCTTCGGGATAATAATGGTAATCACCTTGCTGCAAAAAAGATTACTCAGGAGTGATGTGTAATGTGGCCGAAGGTAAAGTTCATAATATTGCTTATTCTGCTTTTAATTTTATTTTCTCCTCTTTTTATAATGTTTTACACGGCTTTTATACCTCAGGGTGATCCATTTCATCTCATAAAGATGGCAAAAATAACAGATTTTGAGGTGCCCAGCGCAAAATTTGCTATGTTTTACTTAAAAAGACTTATGTCGACTGTGGATGGGGCAAAATGGAAAGTAGTTGAAGATAAAGATGCAAGTAATATGTATTTGGAAGTTACAATTCCTGAAAGTGGAAGTGGACTTTCCTTCACTACAGGTAACAAGAATATGTATGTTGTTGCATCACTTGCAATGAGAATGAAAAATACAGAATCAGTAAAGGTGAAGGTAATTATAAAAGATGTATTCGGCACTGAAGGAGAGCTTCCTGAGGTGGAAATAGGCTCTTCCAATTCATGGAAAGAAGTTTCAATACCCTTTGATTTTAAAAAGATTACTGCAGTTAGTGGTAAGCTTCCAGATCTTGAGAGATCTTCCAGAATTTATTTGCTCTTTTATCCAGAAAATTCAAAGACGGCTAAAATTTATATAGACGATCTTTACTACAAAAACAAATTTCCCACGCTGTATAATTTCAAGAGGGTTTTGAAATACGATATGTTTGGAAGGTATCTTCTTAACAGTGCAATAATAGCGACTTCGGTTGTTTTGGGTAACATTATCTTGTCCTCAATGGTTGGATATGCTTTTGCACGAAAGAAATTTATGATGAAGGAATTTCTCTTTGCAATAATTCTTGGAATGATGATGATACCACCACAAACCACAATAATCCCTGTTTTTATCTTGATGAAGAAATTGCACTGGATAGATACCTACTGGGCTTTGATAATTCCTGCTCTTGTGACACCTTTTGGTGTTTTTCTTATGAGGCAGTATATAGAGCAAATTCCAGTATCGCTTGACGAAGCAGCAAGAGTTGATGGTGCTAGTGATTTTCAAATATTTTGGAGAATCATAATGCCTTTAAGCAAAGCTCCTTTAGCTGTTCTTGGGATAAATGTATTTATAGGTTCCTGGAATGATCTGTTCTATCCATTGATACTTACTACATCTAAGGAGATGCGAACAGTTCAGCTCGGTCTTGCGATGTATCAGAAACTGAATACGGACTGGCCCTCGTTAATGGCGGCCTCTTCCATAGCGGGGCTCCCTGTTATTATTATTTATCTGATATTCCAGAGGAAAATAATAGAAGGAGTATTAAAGGGAGCAGTAAAAGGTTAATTTTTTATGTTAGATTGTTAGATTAAAATGAGGGGAGAAGTAGTAAAGGAAAAGGGAATAATACTATGAAAATATAGCAGCTTAAATGTTTTAACAACGTACCTCTCAAAAAAGGCGGGCTTTTCCCCGCCTTTAACATTCTAAGCCAAATGTTTAGCGTAATCAAAGACTCAACATTTCTCTTCTTTTCTTTTTATCTTCAACAAATTTCTTTATACCTTTGAGCAGGTTTTCTGGGTCAAGATGGGCTTCTTCTATGACTTCGTCAATTGTTCCGCCGGTTCTCCATCTGTTATCCCAATCAGAAGTCATTGCATACATTTCGGATACCCTGGATGATATCCATTCTGCTGTTGCTATTCTTGATTCCGTTGAAATAATCGTAGAGTCCAGCCAATCCTCCCATGGAAGGACTTTGTTTTTATAATCTTCATCTTGCAAATCGAAGAGTTCTTTGCTTGTGGCTATGATTATCTTTAGATTGTATTTTTCATCAAGTTCATCAAGTATTTTTAGTAGATTTACAACAGCCATTGTACCTCGAACAATTAATGTTCCGTCCTTTTCACTATCTTTGAAACTTCTTATAACATACGCACCTTTTGCAGCTTCAAAATGTGAAGGAATCTTCAGTTTTTCCCTGTCTGGAATTTCTATTGGAGGTCTTGTAAGGTGAAGAACCACTATAGGAAAGTCCCTTCTGAACGCTTCCGCTAAAACAACGGGAACTTCGTTGGCTTCCCACGGATGAAGGTTTACAACATGACCTTTTGGAAAGAGTTTTGTTACAGCTGGTGAAAAAATTCCAAAATGAGTCCTCGAGTCATCGGCAGTTTCAGGGCCGCTATGTCCGGC
>JAGHBG010000015.1 GCA_021161105.1 Thermotogaceae bacterium
ACATCCGTCTTCATTCTCTCACCTTCCCATCAACGACCCAGGTGTTTCCAGATTTGAGCATTATTTCTGACATGTCAACACCAAGCTCGCGGGCAAGAAGTTTTATAACTTTTGTTGCACAGAAATTGGCCTGACATCTTCCTGCCATCGCTCTCGTTCGGAACTTGATTCCGTCCAAAGTTTTCGCACCTCTTTTGATAGCTTCTATCACTTCCCTTTCCGTAACCTTGTTACAGAAGCAGATTATCTTTCCAGCTTCTGGATCTTTTTTGATAATTTCATTCCATTCTTCTTCAGGAAGGTCGGCAAAGTGAGTGATGCCTTTCCTTACTGGATTGAATGATTCATTCTTTTCAAGGGTTATTCCCAGATCTTCTTCTATGACTTTTTCAATAACATATTTGGCTATAGCTGGTGCTGCGGTAAGTCCTGGAGATCTTATGGCAATTACATTTACAAATCCCCAAACTTTATTGCTTTTTTTTATGAAAAAGTCCTTCTGTGGACTTTCTGGTCTAAGGCCAGCGAAGGTTTTAAGCGCCATATTGAAAGGAATATCTGGCATAAGTTTTACAACCTTTTCCTTCACGAAATTCAATCCTTCTGCTGTAGTGCTGAGATCGTCTTTCATTTCAGGTGGAAGGTCCTGTGCAGTTGGTCCGAGCAAAATTTCACCAGTTAGTGTTGGAACAACCAGTATTCCCTTGGATTTTTCCGTTGGAGTTGGAAATATAACTCTCTTCACCATCTTTGAAACATTACTATCTAGAAGTATGTATTCACCTTTTCTTGGATGAATTGGAACATATTCAGCTCCAGCCATCTTTGATATTTCATCACCATAAAGCCCGGCTGCATTTATAACAAGATCCGCTTTATGTTCTCCTTTGTCAGTTATAACTTTTCTGACTTTGCCATCTTTTACCTCTATATCAACAACTTTTTCGTTTAAGAAAAGTTTTGCACCATTGTCCAAAGCATTTTCAACCGCTGCTATAGCTGCGTCCCATGGGAAAATAACGCCAGCTGTTGGAGCGTAAAGGGCGTATTTAACTTCGGGGTTGAGATGGGGTTCCATTGACAAAACTTCATCTCTATCGAGGATCTTTAAGTCTGGAACACCATTTATTTCTCCCCTTTTAAGAAGCTCCTTTAATGTTTCAAGTTCTTCGTTGTTGAATGCAACAACTAAGGAACCTGTTCTCTTAACTTTAACATCCAGCTCTTTTGAAATCTCTTCATACATTGCATTTCCTTTTGCACACAAAGCTGCCCTCAGTGTTCCTGGTTCGTCATCATATCCGGCATGGACAATTCCGGAGTTTGCTTTTGTAACTCCCCAGGCTACATCTGCTTCCTTTTCTATGATTGATACATCAAATCCATACCTTGTAAGCTCTCTTGATACTAAAGAACCAACAATTCCGGCTCCAATAACGACCGCTTTCATGAAGTCACCTCCTACATGTTCCACAGTTCAACCTTACTCGTTGAAACTGCTACAGCTCCAGCTTTTATAGCCTGTTCTACGTGTTCTTTTGTCCTGATTAATCCTCCTGCTATAACTTTTCCATTGAACCTTGAACAAGCTTCTTTTATAAGTTCTGGTGAGACTCCAGGGAGCACTTCAAGGAAATCTGGAGAAAGATCGTTTGCTTGAGAAATACCGTTTATAAGAGCGTTGGAATCTACTAAGAAAAGTCTTTGTATTATGTAAAGGTTCATTTTTCTTGCTTGTTTTAAAAGAGCAATGTGAGTGGAAATAATTCCATCTGCTCCTACTCGCTCTTTCAAAAATTCAAGGGAGAATTTATCAGCTTTCAATCCTTTTACAAGATCTATGTGGACAAATACAATTTTTTCTTGTTTTTTAAGCTGCAAAGCAACATCTTCAACTTCCAGGATACTTCCGCTCAGTATGAATACAATTTTTGATGGAGATGATAATGCAATTTCAACCGTTGAAACATCCCTTATTGCCGGTATAACCTTGACTTTTCCTTGCAAAGCTATCACCTCACAAAAATAAGAGACCCCCAAAAGAAGCCCGGTAAAACCGTTTGCCTCCTTCTGGGGGTCTCTTATAGTCTCTATCCCCTATTCAAATTTCACTTCTATTATATCACAAAAATTTTTCCGTGTGGTAGTTTAAAATATTTTGCAAAATTCAAAGAGTGTGCTATACTTTACAACAAGATGACTATAATTCTGGTCAGGTGATTTTTGTGGATATTGAGAGGATAAAATTCAGCAGTCTGGCGGATGCAAAGGCGAAGTTTTCTAAAATTGTGGAGGAAGCAAGGACAAAGGACGTTATTGTTACAAAAAATGGCGTTCCAGTTGTTGTAATCATTGATTTTGAGAAATATACAAAAATTATGAAATTCTTAGATGAAACGAGGGATCTTTATCTACTGGATTTGGGAGATGTTTCCAGTGTAAAAAAGGTAGATATAGATTTTGAAGGTGTTGAGGAGGTGTGAGCTTTGGCGCAGGTTAGGCTTGAGCATGTATGGAAGATTTATGACAATGGGGTCGAGGCGGTTAAAGATGCAAATGTGATAGTGGAAGATAAGGAATTCCTCGTGCTATTGGGACCATCAGGTTGTGGAAAGACCACCACACTCAGAATGATAGCGGGTCTTGAAGAGATAACTAGAGGAAAGATTTACATTGATGGCAAAGTAGTTAACGATGTAGAGCCAAAAGACAGAGACATAGCTATGGTTTTCCAGAACTATGCGCTTTATCCTCATATGACTGTCTATGAAAATATGGCCTTTGGACTTAAGCTCAGAAAGTTTCCAAAAGATGAAATTGATAGAAGAGTTAAAGAAGCAGCAAGAATTCTTGGTATAGAGAATCTTCTTGATAGAAAGCCAAGGCAGCTTTCTGGTGGACAGAGGCAGAGGGTTGCAGTAGGAAGAGCGATTGTTAGAAATCCAAAAGTCTTCCTGTTTGACGAACCACTATCCAACCTTGATGCAAAATTGAGGGTTCAGATGAGGGCTGAACTTAAAAAACTCCATCAGAGGTTGGAAGCAACTATAGTTTACGTTACCCACGACCAGGTTGAAGCGATGACTATGGCAAATAAGATAGTTGTTATGAAAGATGGGAGATTACAGCAGGTAGGTGATCCTTATACCATATACAACAAGCCTGCTAATATCTTCGTTGCTGGTTTTATCGGCTCACCAGCTATGAACTTTATAAATGCAAAGATTGTTAGAGGTGAGGGAGGACTCTGGGTACAGACTTCAGGATTCAAAGTTAAGGTTCCAAAAACTTACGAAGATGCTCTTGCAGATTATATAGATAAGGATGTCATCTTTGGAATAAGACCAGAAAATATTTACGATAAAATGTTTGCTCTCGCACCGACCGAAGAAAATACTATAAGAGGCATGGTAGATGTTGTGGAACCTTTGGGAAGCGAAACGATTCTTCATGTGAAGGTTGGAGACAACCTGATCACTGCAAAAGTTGATCCAAAAACCAGAGCGCAGGAAGGTCAAGAAATCGATCTTGTATTAGATATGGGAGCAATGCATATTTTTGATAAAGATACAGAGCAAGCTGTTATCTGATCTTTTTACTTCTCTCAAACGCCCCGAAAAATGTCGGGGCGTTTTTTTATTTTATTAAAGATTCGTGTTATTATCCAATATAGAACTAAACAAAAGGGGGTTGGAAAATGGGATATCTTACAGATGCCCATATAAAGCTTAATGAGGAATATGGAGCTCATAACTACAAGCCCTTGCCAGTTGTTCTTGAGAGAGGAGAAGGAGTGTGGGTATGGGATGTTGAAGGCAGAAAGTATATAGACATGCTATCTTCTTATTCTGCATTGAACCACGGGCATAGACATCCGAAGATCATGAAGGCGCTTTTTGAGCAGGCTCAGAGGCTTACATTAACTTCAAGAGCTTTCCATAACGATGTGCTGGGAAGGTTTTTTAAGAAGATGCATGATGTCACAGGCTATGATAAAACTTTACCAATGAATACCGGGGCTGAAGCTGTTGAAACTGCACTTAAGATAGCAAGAAAGTGGGGGTATTACAAAAAAGGTGTTCCAAAGAATGAGGGCGAAATAATTGTAATGGAGAACAACTTTCACGGAAGAACGATAACGATAATTACTTTCTCTACAACAGAACAATACAGAGACGGTTTTGGCCCTTATACCCCGGGATTCAAAGTAGTTAAGTATGGAGACATAAAAGCTGTGGAAGAGGCAGTTACAGATAGAACCATAGCTGTCCTTGCAGAGCCGATACAGGGAGAAGGGGGGATTATAGTACCACCTGAAGGCTATTTGAAGGAATTGAGACGGCTTACAAAAGAAAAGAATATTCTTTTGATATTTGATGAAATACAAACAGGACTTGGAAGAACAGGTAAGATGTTCGCTTTTGAATGGGAAGATGCAAGGCCAGATATGCTTATACTTGGTAAAGCTCTCGGTGGAGGAGTGTATCCGGTATCTGTGGTTCTTACAAGCAACGAAATAATGGATGTGATAAAGCCCGGAGACCATGGTTCAACCTTTGGAGGGAATCCTCTTGGAACTGCTGTTGCAATAGCTGCGATTGACGTGCTTATTGAAGAAAACCTTCCACAAAACGCTCTTGAGATGGGAAGATACTTTATGGATCAATTGAAGAAGATTAACTCACCTGTTACAAAAGAAGTAAGAGGAAAAGGTTTAATGATAGGAGTTCAAACAACAATCCCTGCAAAAGAGATATGTCTTAAAATGAAGGATTACGGGGTACTTGCCTACTATGCGCACGATTATGTGTTGAGATTTGCTCCACCTCTCATTATAAAGAAAGAAGAAATAGACTGGGCAATGGAAAGAATAGAGAAAGTGTTTAATGAACTTTGAATATAAATGAATGTCAAAAATCCCCCGCTTCTCGCGGGGGATTTTTTTGGAGCGGGCAACGGGATTCGAACCCGCGACCTCCTGCTTGGCAAGCAGGCGCTCTACCGCTGAGCTATGCCCGCATGCCTTGGTGCGAGAGGTGGGACTTGAACCCACACGGGCTCAACGCCCATCGGATTCTAAGTCCGACGCGTCTGCCAGTTCCGCCACTCTCGCTTATGACCCGGGCGGGATTCGAACCCGCGGCCCCCTGATTAAAAGTCAGGTGCTCTGCCTGCTGAGCTACCGGGTCACTTTCACACCGCAGGAAGGATTTTATCATCCGCATTTTAGTTTTTCAAGACCCGTGTGTTATGTAATTGTAGATAGGTCCAGAGATAGTACCCAATTTAGGATAAGGGAAAGAGCCAAAGAAGTGGACAACATAAAAGATACGAGATATAAAAGCTACGATGGGGTTAAGCATATTGTGGATAGATATAACAATGGGGAGGGAATAACAAGGTCAAAAATAGGCCACCTCCTCATCTCTATCCTCAATAAAGTTAACGCTAAATTCTTCAGAAGGATAATCCCCTTACATCCCTTCAAAACTTCATTGCCAAGAGGAGGTGGCTTGATATGAAACAAACCACACCAGTTATAGATTACCATAAACTACGCATGGAAAAAGGGCCAGCTTTCGCAAGGAGCTTGGTAAAGATTAAACTAAAAGAATTCTCATACAACATATCAAGAACTGCTATATACTTCGGCATAACGAGAAAAACTGTCAGGAGAGCATTCTTGGGAGTGGAAAAAGATCAGTCAAGAAGACCTAAAAACTCTCCAAACAAGACTCCAGAGCATTTAGAAAAACTTATAGTGCACTCAGCGAAGCTAACGGGCTTTAGCTACAGGAGACTAAGCTATTACATGATGGACAAGTATGGCATACATATATCAGAAAACACGATAAAGAAGATATTAAAAAGGAAAGGTATAGCCAAAACCAGAAAGAAAAGGCGAGGTAAGACAAGGAGGAGGTTATATAACTATGAAAAGCTTCTGCCATTTAGCCACATGCAACTTGACACAAAATACATCTTGGACAAGAAGAGCTTGCCAAAGGCAGTATATGAGCATGTAAAAGCAGCAGCTCTTCCACTATATGAATGGAACATGATAGATGTAAAGACAAGGATAAAATTCACTGCGTATTCATATAGCTTAAACAGCAGTTATGGGTTTTTATTCATAGCGATAGCGCTTATGTGGATAAGGATGCACGGCGTGAATTGGGATATAAGCATAAGGCTGGACAATGGTAGTGAATTTTGTGGGGGAAGTGAAAGAAAGAGGAAGGGATGGGAAGAGAAGCTGAAATTTCTTAATGTAAAGCTAAGGCCAATCACTCCCGGACACCCATACATGAATGGAATAGTAGAGAGTTATCATAGGCTGTGTGATGAATATTTTCTTATACCGCATATAGGTAGCACACGGGATGTAAGGGAGTTCATGGTAAAAGCACAGAGATGGCAAGACACATGGAACTGGTACAGGAGGCATGGAAGGACAGGTATGGGAGGAAAGACGCCGATAGAGAAGTTAAAAGAAACGGGAGTGATGATACACGAGCATATAGGGTCATTCCCAGTTTTGCTAATGGAGGAATGGATGATGGGATATGATCTTGTAATGAAGTTCACTAACTCTTTCTTGAAAACTGGGTACTATGTCCAGACCAAGTGCC
>JAGHBG010000141.1 GCA_021161105.1 Thermotogaceae bacterium
AAATCTTTAACATCATTAACAACTTCAGGCATGTTGTAAATTTCAATCGGTTTACCATTTATATCAATTACAGCAATAGCTCCCTTTTTACCAGGATCAATACCAACAATATATTCCATTCTTTCCTTCTCTATTGCTTAACTGTTAACTTCTCCATCTTAAGCAAATTTTTTATAGGTTCCGGATCTTTATCGTTGCTTTTATCTTCTAAAGCCAATCTCTGAGTTTCTTCTTCAAGGTACACAAGTTGAACTTTTATTCTTTCCTGTCCGATAAGAAGCGGAAGTTTAATAGCTTCGCAAAATCCTACCTGTTCATTAGTAAGCTCGTTTATTCCTGGGAGATAATTAACTTCTGGACAGCTTCCGCTTATAGCATAGGCAATGTATAGCTTTTTAAAATCCCACTTGGTATTTGTTTCAAGTTCCGAGTAAGTTTTCTGACAAAGTGTTATCCATCCTCCAAGTTGTTTAATTACCGCATTAACAATCGGATCTCTAAATTTTACAGACTCGTAAGCTCCAACAGTAGCCATGTAAGAAAGTACTTCAGCCCAGGCTTGTTCTGCTAAAGCTTCGGCAGTTTCTTTATTTATAGCACAAGGCTTTTCAAGAAGCTCTACAATATCAGCAAGCTTGGGAGGAAACTTTTTAGTTGCTATGTATTCCAAAATTGCCTTTTCCACCTGCTTGTAAGGATATTGTCTTAGTTTATACTCCCAAGCTTTTTGTAAGGCTTGCGAATATTCTCTGTTATAGTTCTCAGCAAGCAACACCATCAACTGACCAAACTGCTTTCTTTCATTGGAATTCCACATTATCTTCCCCCCCTTTTTGTAAATTCAACCAGCTTGCTATCAAAGTTTTTCTTCCAGCAGGAGAAAGTTTCTCAAGGGTTCTTAATTGCTCTTCAGTTAAATCAAGGCGAGTTGGAACACCTAATTGCCTTTTCCACTCATAATACGGATCCTCAACCTTTCTTGGATTAATGGGGATATCAGACTTATCATGAGCTACCGAAAAATTTCGTCGTTTAGTTGCGGTATCCTGCTCTTTAGAAAGCCAGGTTGTGATAAACTTCTTAATGCCCTGTTTGGTTTTTTGTCGCTTTTCATTAGCACAGAGCCAGGCATACATTTTTTTCAGACAGGCTTGCACATCAACTGCTGGAAACAATTCTTCAAGCTCGTTTACAAATTCATGCGTAAGCAAGACCTCTTTATAAGATTTGTCGCCTTTTATTGGCAATCTGATGACAATATTTTCTTCCTGGTAGTGACTTTCTTTAGGAGATTTTCTTAGTGAAGACAAAATCAGTCCTTTAGGCAATTTTTGCTTTTTTTCGTCTTCTTGCTTTTGATTTTCAAAAGATGGAGTTTCTTCTAAGGGAGGAGAATTTGAGGTGGTGGTTCGTGTTTCATCGGCGTTAGCGGATGAAACCGAACAAGAATACTTTATATTTTCCTTTTCCCTTTCCTTTTCTTTTTCCATTTCCATTTCCTTTTCCTTTTCCTTTTCCATTACTGAGTGCTCAGTGAGTGCTCCATGAGTGCTCAGTGAGTTTTCAGTGAGTTTTCCGTGAGTATTTAATGAGTCCTCACTAACTGTTTCGTAATTATCAGAATTAATTCCAAATTCTTCTGGAGGAGGAGCCTGACGATGTTTACTTGGTCTATTTATCTGTTGATGTTTAAGGAAGTTTTTAATAAAAATATAGCGATTATTTGGACCGTAACGAATAATTAATTCAAGTTTTTCAAGTTCCTCTAAACATTTTTCAATATCGACTTCTGGATTAAAAGGGAATAATTGTCCTTTAATCGCAAGCGGATGCATATTAATAGTGCCATAATCATCAGCAAGGCACCACAATCCGATAAAACACAGTCGAGCTTCAAATGATAAAGAACCAATTTTATCGTCAATAAAGAAATCTGGTTTAATAGTTCTTATCCTTGCCATGTTTTTCCTCCCTTTTTACTTTTTTAGGGATAAATTCATAAACAAACACATTTCCTTGAATTTTTACATCAATGCCATTTAGTCTTGTCTGATATTCTAAAAACTGAACCCAAATAGGATGACATAAGACACTTTTACCCTGTTTAAGAAGTTCTATAGCCCAAAAAACATCTTCTGCTGTTGATACTATCTTTTCTTTTTCTATCATTTGTTCATAATTTTAATACCTTACTTAAGGTAATAATTTTATGAACATTGTTTATTTTCCTTTTCCTTTAACTCTTGTTTTATTTTTTGTGAAAGCTTTAACTCCCACAGAATTTGCATGCTTAAGTCTCTTAATTCTTCTTTAGCTCTTTCTTTAAGCTCTTCGAGAATCTCTGGAGCAATACTAAAATCAACCAATACTGTCATCTCACTTATAGTAGAATTTTTATTTTGTTTTTCTTTAGAATTTTTATTCTGTTGTTGTTTACGAAGTTTGTGGTGAAGCCTATAATAACAAGATTGACACAGCCCTTTTGCATGATGAGTTTTTTCCTGCCCACATTCAGGACATACAATTTTTTTTGGCATTTCTCCCTCCTGTTGTTTTTCCTTTTTTTCTTGGAACTTTTTTCTTTTTTCATACACTTCCTGGGCTAACCTTTCCCAGTCAGTGCAATTTATACAGGGAGTAGGTCTTAAATGTGTTG
>JAGHBG010000008.1 GCA_021161105.1 Thermotogaceae bacterium
GAATATATATTCTTTGTATTCGGAAGCATCCATCTTGCCCCTTAAAATATCCGCCGCTTTGAATAAGTGAGTTTCAAGTTGTCTCAGAGTTATCTTTCCGTTGTTCATAGCTTGTCCTCCGTTAAGGTAAACTTTGGTATCTTGATTATCAATTCCAGTATATACAAAGTTTTGCTGAAATAAAATTTGGGTGAGTTAGAATGAACTACACTATTAAGAACATTATTTTTTTTAGCAAAAGGTTATTGCTTTTTACCTTTTCTTTCTCGCAAAAGAGCTAGATAAAGTAGTGAATGGAAAACTCTATCAGCAAACATTGAGTTAAATGTATCTATGGTACTTATACCATGACATAAGTTGTTTCTCAGATTCCATCCCCGCGGATCAGTAAATAATACTCTAAGATAAAGTGCTGTATCTTCACCAAGCACTTTGATTAAACCTTCATCACACAAAAGTTTATCTAACGTTTTATACTGAAAACCTCCAGATCGCGAGGTTTTTAGAACAGCTCCTCCTGTTTTTTCCACCAAGTTTCTAATCAAAACCTCTATTTGCGGAATCAAAAGGTGCATAGCAACCAGAAAATCTCCATTGAGGTACGCTTCTATACCTCTGGTTAGGAATGGTTTTCTGTCTTCTTTGTAGATTGGAGATTTGTATAAATAATCAATTATAGTCTTTGTGTCTATTTTAAACTTAGAAATCAAAGCTTTTATAGTCTCTTGTAAAAAGAAGGAAGAAATCTCCAGGTTTCGAGAAATCTGAAGAGCCACATGCCCGTTAATATCTTCCTCTAAGGGTTTTATAGTAGCGATTATGTGCCCCTGGTCTTGGAATATTTCACGTGTAAAAAGAAAAGAAAGAGGCGTTTTTTTAGAAAACTCTTGGAGTTGCTGTATAATATCTTTCTTTCTTGGAATATAATAAATAGCAATTCTTAATAAGGCTGTTTCTAAGTCTCCTTCGATTAATTGTTTAATAAGTTTGTCTATTTCTTCTTTTGAAATTCGTATCGAATAACTTATAGTTTCCATCTCTGAATCAATTTTAGGACCTAACTTACGAAGTTTAATAACAATTCTGTCAGCCTCTTTTTTTAGTCCATATTGACGATAAATCGAATATAATTTTTTCAGCCATACGGCAGCCTGGAAGGCTGCGGCAGTTTCGGCTTTCATTTCAAACATTTTGCCAAATTTAAGAATAACTCTATTAGCGTCTTCTTTTCTATTAGAACGATTATAGTAATCAGCTAAGCGAAAAGCAGCACTTTCTGCAGACCATGGATCAAGATCTTTAGCTTTTGATAATCGATCTAGCCGTTGTTCTAAATCATTAATGATCTTGATTTTTTCTTCAGGATTTAAAAGGATTTTTTTATTTTTCAGAAGGAAGTCAAAGGAAAATCCCCATAATCCTGGTTTGTTATCTTCTGCGATTTTATCTTCGTAATGAATTATAGTATTCTTCACTCTTTCAATGCGGTTCTTATCATTAAGAGATAACGCAAGAAATAACGCTCGTCCCAATTTTTTTATCACTTCAGTTTTATATTTATGAAGCCCTTTTTGCGCGATTTCTATAATACTATCAATAGCAATTTGTGCGATAGAATATTCTGGCTGTCTTCTTGTTACCTTTTTCGAAAAATCCCACACTAAATTTGCGTATCTGGCCTTTAGAATTGGATTCTTAACTTCCTTTACTCTCTTACTCCAATATTCAATGATAGCTGGTGTGATATCGCAAATATTTGGATACTTCATAACTGTACCGTTTTTCTGAGGTACTACTATCATTGGACCAAAATATGTTCCCCATCCAAATTTTTGATCCGAATAATCTTCAGCAAAATCAAAGGCAATAATTTCTGCAAATAATTCTTCAGGAGGATTTTTCTTATATTCTTTTCTCAAGGTTCCGAGTTTACCGGAAATTTCATATTCTGCTACCGGCTCTGTGAGAGTATCTAATTCATCCAATAATTTTTTAAGTTTCTTTAAACAATCCGACATTGCTGTCTCCCACCCAAAAAGTATCTATTCAATGTTGATGATTAGTATTCATCCAATGTAAGCCCCTTCTATACTTAACAAAAATCACCGTTGTTATTTTACCATTTTGTTATCGTAACAACAAAACCAGCTGTTGCTCAACACTACCGTTTACATTTCTTCAAAAAATATTTCTTTTGCATCTATCATGATGATAGAATTGTGACGGTGGAGATCAGAGAATTATGAGTGTTGAGTTATGAGTTTGGAGTTAGAAAAAAGTTAAGGGTTATGAATTATGAGCGTAGAGTTATGAATTAAAAGTGATAAGTTAAGAGTTATGAAATCGAGGGTTATACTGCACTGTGTTCTAGAAAAAATGGGTACCTGAATTTCCTTTCGCTTTTGTCCAGTTTTTCGGGTAGCATTACAAACAAAGAAACTACGCAGGATGATGAGACAAAAAGGATACAGAGGAGAAATATCTGGAATAAGGATGAACAAATGGAGAAGCTCTCAATCTCGATTGGTCAGTAGGCTACTGCCAAACAAGTATTTCCAGAAGATAGGGCTGTACGATATGACGCTTTCGCATGTACCACTGTCGGAGAATCCGATACTCAATCCATGAGCCGTGTACGTTGACCCGTACGCACGGTTCTGTGAGAGGACGGGGGGATTCCCCCCTCCTACTCGATCTTGACTGCGTCAGGGGTTAGCGTGTGTACGGTTCATAACTCATAACTCATATCTCATAAC
>JAGHBG010000083.1 GCA_021161105.1 Thermotogaceae bacterium
ACCTATTAGAGTATCATAGACTCCTACCCAGAATCCATCTCCTTCATTGAGAAATGGAGGATCGTAAGTTGCTACAACTTTCCTCTCAGGTACAGGCATAGTAATAACCAAAGTATCTTTTGAAGCTGCTAAGAATGTATTGGGAATAACTACTAAAAGGACCACTAGAGCTATGATAACCAAACCAAGTAATCGTTTCATAAAACTACCCCCTTTTTAGTAAATTTTTAAAGTTTCAAACACTAACGAAGACGAACTTTTAGAAGCTGCTGTTAATGATGCTATGATGGTGTCATGAAAACTAAAACAACCAAACCGAGTACTTATTTTCACCCCCTTTAGTAAATTTTTAAAGTTTCAAACACTACATCTCAACAAAATGGGTTTAATACTGCTACTTAATTTTTAAAGAAATCATTAAGTTGGTAAAAAACTAATATAATTTATTTGCAACGGCTTTTGCAGTTCTTTCTCCAACTTTTGTACTTCTTTCATACTCCATGGAATGGAGTATTCCTATTATTACTTCTACAACGAATATTTGTGCAACTATAGACCTGCCTGCGCTCATTTTCACTGGATTTTCCCTGGAATAAGTTTCGATGACTATATCAGCATATTTGGTTATTGGAGAATTTACATGATCAGTTATCGCTATTGTTGAAGCCTTTCTTTTCTTTGCCGTCGCCAGAGAATCAACGGTATCTTTTGTGGAGCCACTTTGACTTATACCTATAGCAAGGTCTCCTGGCTTTAAATTTGCAGCCGAAATACACTGCATATGAGGATCTTCAATAGCTGTTGCGGGAAATCCTGTTCTGAGGAGTTTATACTGGAAAACTTTTGCAACTGCTCCGGACGCTCCTACACCGTATATTTCTATCTTATTTGCACTTCTTATCATGTTCACGGCTGAAATAAAATTGTTCATATTTTGAATGTTTGCAGTACTTTCGATTGTTCTTATAAAACCAACAAGGACTTTTTTCAAAATAGAATTCGGATCCTCCCATTTTTCTATAGTTATATCCATATCCTGGTTCTGTAAATTATTGGGCATCTCCATAGCGATCGAAAGTTTAAATTCTTGAAAGGAGTCAAAGCCTAATTTTTTCACGAACCTTATGATAGTTGCTTCGCTAACATTACATAGATTTGCCATTTCATTTACGGTCATTTTCAATATTTCCTTAGTGTCAGTTGATAATATAGTTTTTGCAACTTTTTTTTCGGAATTTGTCATTGAGTCATATCTAGAATTTACCAGCGTTAGGACTCTGGACAATGCTTTTTCCACCTCCATCTTAAGGATTCATAGGCTGCACCAATGGCACCCGCATATTCTCCCACAGAGCTGAAATTTATTTCATTGGGAGAGTTTAGAGGAGAAAGTTGAGAATATTTTTCTTGAATTAACTTTAAAAGTTTATCACCATAGTTTGGTAGAACTCCACCAATATAAGCTTTATCAAAATCAAAAAGGGCCTTTGCTGTATCTAAAAGCCATGCTAATCTCTCAGATATTATCTCAAAGGCCTTTGTTTCACCAATCTCGTTTATAAGTTCCAACAAAATTCTCCCTGAAAGTATGGTTTCGATACAGCCGGATTTGCCGCATGTACATCTTTTATCATTTCCCGGATATATAAGATGTCCTATTTCAACAGCTCCTCCATTCTTGCCACGAAGAATTTCTCCATTCCTGACAAAAGCACCTCCAAGACCTGTACCTAAAGTTACCATGAAAAGATTTTCCTCTCTTGAAATAAGCCATTGAGCAAAGGCTGCTGCATTAACATCATTATCAGTTACTGGACATATACCAGTTCTAACTTTCACTTCCTTTGATATGTTAACACCGCTCCAATTTTTGATATTTTCACTAGCATAGGTAACTTTTCCTGTTTCAAAATCAATCCTTCCGGCAGCAGCAATTCCAATATGGGTGATTTTTTCAAAGTCCGAAGTCGTTCTTGCAATCACTTCGAAAATTTTTTGAGGCTCTTGAGGATTTCTGATTTTCTTCTTCTCTAAAATATTTCCTTTCATATCTATTTTGACCGCTCTTATGAAAGTTCCACCAATGTCAAAACCAGCAGCATATACTTCTGCATTATTCTCTAAATCCTTTAAAGCATTTACAAATTCAGCTGTGATCACTTGAGGCCTGGTTATAATGCTTCCAACAACTACTGCATATGCTCCATTAATTAATGCGTCTCTGACTTGCTGAGGAGTTTTATAATTGCCTTCTGCAATAACTGGAATGTCAATAACACTGCTTATATCCTTTATTAACTCTATATCAGGTTTTGGTCTATGTTTGGTGTA
Organism: Thermotogaceae bacterium; assembly: GCA_021161105.1. Lineage (GTDB taxonomy): Bacteria > Thermotogota > Thermotogae > Thermotogales > Thermotogaceae > JAGHBG01. Next base: position 2,332 of record JAGHBG010000083.1, read on the forward strand.
TTCGGTGTAACCTGAGAGGGTGGTAGATATGAAATCCGGTTTAAGTTTTGAAACTCTTATTGCATCCTCTAAATCTGCGATATCAGCCACTATTCCAACATCTGGATATCTTTTTCTAATATGTTTGAAAAGATCCTCAAGTGGTTCCGGCCTTTCTAACCTTGTGCAATCTATGGCTATATAATCGCTACCAGCTTCTACGAGTTTATCTATTTGCCATTTTCTTACAGTTATAAATGCACCTTTGAAAGTTCTATCTTTGTATATCCCTATGACTGGTAAATCTACAG
>JAGHBG010000230.1 GCA_021161105.1 Thermotogaceae bacterium
CGCTTTGCGTTTTGTTTCAGTATCCGTTCTGGCGTAGATCTCGGTAGTTTTCAGATCAACATGACCAAGAAAATCGCTAATAAAATCCAAACTTTCGGATTTTATTAGTTATCCTTACTCCCATAAAATCCGAACTTTCATAGATAAATCCTTGATTATCAATTAAATTTATCCACAAAAAGTTCGGATTATTTATCGATTTATTTTATTCTTTTTCTACCAAAAAGTTCAGAGAGGCTATCTTTTCCTTTACTCCACTTTCTTGGCATATTCCTAGTTTTTTCATCTTCCAAAGATATCATTGCTTTTGCCTCCATATCGATGGTTATATCCAGATAGGCCATTGTCGAGGATAAATTGGTATGTCCAAGTAATTTTGATAGTTGCGCAACATTCATTCCATCATCCAACAGATGACTAGCCTTAGCATGCCTAAATTGGTGTGCATGAAGATGAATAGGTACGTCAGGACAAGTTTCATGAGCTATAGCGGCATATTTCTTCAGTCGCTTATTAATTGCTTCTTGGCTAATTTTCCCTTGATAACCTTTTACTCTGGAGTGAAAGAGATATCTATCTTCGCTTGCTTCCGGTCCATGGAACTTCTTAATATATTTGTTAAGATGGCTCACTAACTTCGGTGGCAGATACAAAGTTCTAATTTTGTTTCCTTTACCAATAACAGTTGCATGAGGATTATCAGTATTTAGATCCAGGTCTGATACTTTTAACGACAAAACCTCGTCGATTCTGGCAGCTGTACCGTATAGGAATGCCATAAGAACAATGTCTCTGTAGCCTGTACTTGTTACTGCATCAGGTACATACATGAGTGCCTTCACGGCACTTTCGCTCATGCCATTTACCTTTTTCTTCGTTTCTTTCATCCGATGGATATTTTTAGATTCCAACAAGAGAAACCTGTATTTTATATCCTGTTCACCAATGTATCGCAGATAGGTTCTTATCGAAGCAAGCCGCACATTGCAACTTTGTGGGACACAGCCCCTTTTATTTTTCAGCCAAACAAGCCACTCTTTTATGGTTTCACGAGAAAAGTCGCTACTGGAACTGAAAGAACTTGACTTTAAGCCTTTAACGTTTTCATGGAAGTTTATATAAAGGTTCATGGCCGACTCATAAGATCGTATCGTATTCAGACTATTTGTCTGTGCGCATTCATCAATCCAGGAATCATAGTATTTGGCCAATTCCAAGGCATCATTTTTCTTATTCTTCATAATTTGGTAAATCAGGGATTATTTCATTATAAGATTCTCCTGACAGGTTTTCGATAATGCCGGCCAGTTTTGGAACCAGGGAATAATAGTACATAGTACTAGTTAGGGTGCTGTGCCCCATGCTTTTACTTAATGCCACCAGGTTATCATGAACTTCAAACCCACGATTCGTCCATTTGTTTATATTTTCAATCGCATAGTTATGTCTTAGACTGTAAGCAACAGTTTTCGCATCATTATATTTGTACCATAACTCGTTAAACTGCTTATATACCCAGATATTCCAATGGCATTTGTCTTCGTGGTTAGGGAAAAAGATTTTTCGATCAGGCAGTAGTTTTGACATCGCGTTATCATAACGAACAAGCAATTCTCTCATCGTGTCATGAAGTGCAACCCGGTGCTCATTATATCCTTTGGTATAATGAACATTGACAACCCCATTTTGAAGGTTAACATTCTTTTTCCTCAGCAGTCTGGCCTCCGTCGTTCTAAGGCCACTGCTATAGAGAAGCCTAAAGAAGACAGGGACCTCAATCTTCCGAAGTTTTACTTGTATTGGAGCACCATCTTTGATCTCATCACACGCCTTGAAGAAGTTTTCCAGTTCCTTTTCGCTAAAAGCGTGAGGTATATGGGTGTTAGGCCTGGCGTGAGGAACCTTCGGTACTTTTAAATCGATCCACTTTCGCTGCTCCGCATATTATAAAAATGAGATTATTGGATATATCCTGGAACGATGAGAAATCGGTTTCTCCGTATTTCTTTTCCCGCACCACCAGTCAATCATTTCTTGGGTCAGGTATTTGCTTTCAGTGTATCTTTTGTTACAATCGCGATAGAACTGGACAAGAGAAAATGTCGTGGTTTTTTTGAGTCCGGACACCTTGCGGGACTCAAGGTACATGTCTAACATTTCCTTAAATATTATCGGCGTTATCATTCTCCAAGCACCTCCTTTCCAACAGGATACTTCCCGATGCTCAATGCACATTCCTTTAGCCGAATAAGGTCTGATTCAAGATATGGCTCGATTGATATAGGTGATGCATGGCCTAATATCTCGGAAATAACGGGAGTTTGTATTCCATTTTGGAGCAGCGCTACCGCAAAATTGTGCCTGAAAAAATGGAGGCCTCTTTTTCCCCCTTCTGCTCTGACACCGGCTTTAGTCAATACCGCAGTTGTAGCATTATACATGGATGTTGTCCTGAGCTTTCTGGGCTTTTTATCCTGGGTCAAAAATATCGTTTCATTGTCAGAGCTAGGTCTTTCCTTCTCTACGTAATCAAAAATTGCATTACCTACAACCGGACGTAGAGGCAATGTCAATGGTATACCTGTTTTGTTTTGGATGAGATGGATTATATTACGCTCCCAATCAATGTTATCAAACGTAAGTGCAGCAATATCACAACCGCGAAGACCTGTATAGAAAGCTATAATTACAATAGCTTTATCACGAAGAGTTAGATTTGTACAATCGCCACCAAAAAGAACAGATTTGATCTTTCCCAGTTCTTCCTCTTCTAAAAATGGATACGTTTTGTGGCGCTTTTTCATTATAGGGAGAAAGGAGATAATTCTTTCACATTCACCATTATGGTAGTGAGGAATACATTCTTTCAGAACGTTTTTAATTTGTTTCATAACATCAAACCCTCTTACGATCTTTTCCCCGTCATAGAAATAGTTCTGTACAGTTCTTTCAGAAACATCAAGTAGAGAATGTGTTCCATGAGTTTGTTGATAATCGAAGAACTTAGCTGCTGCCAGTTTCAAGTGTCTGATATACGATTCTGATACCCCTCGATTTGTTGTTGATTTTACAAAAACATCAATAACATTCTTATATTCAGGAAAAAGGCACTCATAGTTATCTTGTTTGAGAAAACCGCAACGGTGGATAGAAGTTGGGAATATTCCTTTCAAATCAAATTGCTTAATCTTACCGATAATCTTGAGCTTATGATGAAGCGTTGATTTTGTAAACTTCGTACTCAAAGACTCGTAATACTCTTCATAAGAATTGATTCTCGGGTCACTTGCTTCTCTTAAAACCTGCCTTATATCAGTGAGAAACTCATTGATATAAGCTTTTGTGTATCCGTTCTCTTGCAGGTAGCCTATGAGAAGAGGATACGTTCTTCTTAAATTTTCGACGTTCATATTTATTTGCATTTAGTATGTTATTGAACGCCGCAATGTTATTATAAAATCCTAACTTAGGCTCATCTTATAGAACTTATCTCTAGGCCATTAGGCTCCAAAGTTCGGATTTTATGGGAGTAAGGATAACGAATAAAATCCGAAAGTTTGGATTTTATACGCGATTTTCTTGGTCATGTTGATCTGAAAACTACCGAGATCTACGCCAGAACGGATACTGAAACAAAACGCA
>JAGHBG010000109.1 GCA_021161105.1 Thermotogaceae bacterium
AAATACAACACAATTTCCCGGATTATTGAGAATATAAAAGCGTAAAGGAAAATAGTTCAAATAAATCCACTTTATTGGTTTTAATCAATCCAGACAGAGTTTTTACTTTCTTCAATGTTTTTATATAATCTGGTTGAAAACGATTTCGAAAACGATTTCATAAGGAGCGATACATATGAAAAAAAGTGGCATCTTCAACAGTGAAATATCCAAAGTTGTAGCACAAATGGGACATAAAGATATGGTTGCTGTAGTAGATATGGGATTTCCCATCTCGAACTCAGTTGAAAGAATAGACCTCGTAGTTGACAAAGGGGAACCATCAATTTTCAGGGTTCTGGAAGTTTTAAATAAAGAACTCATGGTGGAAGAGATTATTTTCGCTAATGAAAGTTCAGAAGAATTTGTGAATAAGGTTAAAAGCATTCTTGAAAATACTAAAGTAACATTTGTTTCCCACGAAGAGCTTAAGAAACTCTCTAATCAATCAAAGGCAGTTATAAGAACGGGAGAAGTTGTTCCTTATTCTAATGTAATATTAGTTTCAGGAGTGATTTTTTGATGGAATACATTCTTGAAGCTAAAGGAATAACAAAGACATTCCCCGGGGTAGTTGCCCTTGATAATGTAAACTTTAACTTAAAAAAAGGCGAAGTTCATGCTCTTCTGGGAGAGAACGGAGCAGGAAAAAGCACACTTATTAAAATAATAAGCGGTGTTTATAAAGCTGACAAAGGAACAATACTGTACATGGGAAAAACCGTTTCTTTCAATTCACCTACAGAAGCTATGAAAGCTGGTATTGCAACAATACACCAGGAATTGAATTTGTTTGAAGATTTAACTGTAGCTGAAAACATCGCAGTGGGAAATGTAGAAAGCTTTTTGCTTTCAAAAAGGAAGTTAATAAACATAACCGATAAACTTCTAAAAAATTTGAACTTCAATATACATGCAAATTCCACAGTAAGAAATTTGAATACATCAGAAAAACAGCTTGTTTCCATAGCTAAAGCTCTGTTTCTGAACTCCAACGTAATAATAATGGACGAACCAACAGCAACGATCACAGAACATGAAGCTAAAATTCTCTTTAATATAATCAATGATCTCAAGAAAAAAGGAATTTCCATAATATTCATTTCTCACAGACTCGAAGAAGTGTTTGAGATTGCAGATAGAGTCACGGTTCTGAGGGATGGGAAATTCGTAGGAACAACTGATGTTGGACATACATCCGAACAAGAACTTATATCGATGATGGTTGGAAGAAAAATATCCGAGATGTATCCAAAATACAATGTACCAAAGAAAAAAGAAATTTTTTCCGTACATGATTTAAATGTAGGGAGAATAGTGAAAAATGTTTCCTTCAGTTTAAAAGAAGGGGAAATTTTTGGAATAGCAGGGCTTGTTGGTTCCGGTAAATCTGAAATTGCTCTTGGAATATATGGTTACATTCCTTCAAAATGGAAGCAGTTAAAAGTTGGAGATAAGGTTATAAGCAAAATAAAAAGCCCTGATCAAGCACTTCAAGAAGGCATTGCAATGGTACCAGAAGATAGAAAAACTATGGGACTTGTTTTAGAGCTTGATGTAATGAAAAACATAACACTTCAAAATGTTAAAGAAGTGGAAAAGGGGGGAATTATAAATTGGAAAAAGGCAGATGATATAGCAAGAGAAGAAATTGGAAAGTATTCCATAAAGGTCAGCTCTGTGAAACAAAAAGTTAAAACTCTTTCCGGTGGAAATCAGCAAAAAGCTGTTTTGGCTAAGGTATTGAGAAGGGTCCCAAAAGTAGTGTTTATGGTTGAACCTACAAGGGGAATAGATGTAGGCGCAAAGGTTGATGTTTATAAAATAGTGAACAACCTTGCAAATAACGGAATAGGAGTTGTCTTCATATCCTCTGAGCTCCCGGAAATTGTAAGATTATGTGATAGAGTGCTGGTAATGCATAGAGGAAGGCCAATGGGTATTTTAGAAGGTAATGAGATAACTCAGGAAAATATTTTGAAATTAGCTACGGGGGTTGATGTGGAATGAACTGGAGAACAATTTTGAGAAAGATGCGAGAATATCCTGCTATAGTTGGGTTCGTTGGTATAGTAATATTTTTCGCACTTTTAAGCGATAGATTTTTTACATTATCGAATTTTTTGATAATTCTGCGACAGGTATCTATTCAGGCAATTATAGCTTTTGGAATGACAATTGTAATAATTTCAGGCGGTATTGATTTATCCGTAGGATCAACTCTGGCTCTCTCTGCAGTTATATTAGCTGACTTTCTTAAGTCAGGATCGATATTCACAGCAGTCTTTATGGCTCTTCTTGTAGGTGCCGCAATGGGAGCTGCTAACGGACTTATCATAGCTAAAGGAAAAATACAACCATTCATAGTTACACTTGCAACAATGGCTATAGGCAGAAGCTTAACGCTGGTCTATACACAGGGAATGCCGATAACGGGTTTTCCGCAATCATTTCGTTTCATAGGAAGAGGAGATGTAGCAGGAATCCCTGTGCCAATTATAATTATGCTCTCTTTATTTGCCCTCATGTGGTTTGTTCTCAACAATACCAAACTTGGTCTTTATTCCTATGCAATTGGTGGAAATGAAATTGCAGCAAAACTCAGTGGTGTGAAGGTTGATAGATACAAAATAATTATTTACATGATTAGTGGCGTTTTTTCTGCGGTTAGTGGAATCATACTGACCGCTCGTTTGAATAGCGCTCAACCAACCTTTGGTTATGGTTACGAACTTGATGCAATCGCTGCAGTTGTTCTTGGTGGAGCAAGCCTGACAGGAGGAAAAGGACATATTCTTGGAACGCTCTTTGGTGCGTTGATTATGGGAACACTGAATAATGGTCTGAATATCCTTAACGTATCACCCTTCTACCAGCAGGCAGTTAAAGGAATTATTATCCTGATAGCTGTCCTGCTGGAGAGGGAAAATTAAGAGGAGGTGGGTTTGTATGAGGAAGTTTTTAGTTGTGATGTTGGTGGTGGTACTGTCACTCGGAATTTTTGCTGCAAAGTTTAAGATTGGATTGTCACTATCTACTCTAAACAATCCTTTCTTCGTTACTTTAAGAGATGGAGCTTTAGACAAAGCCAAAGAACTTGGTGTCAATCTTATTGTAGTAGACGCACAGGACAAACCTTCAAAACAGTTGAATGATATTGAAGATTTGATCCAGCAAAAAGTCGACTTAATAATAGTTAATCCAACTGATAGCGACGCAATAGTAACAGCCGTCGAAGAAGCAAATGAAGCAGGCATTCCTGTTATAACTGTTGATAGAGCAGCAAACGGTGGAAAAGTTATAGTTCACATTGCTTCTGACAATGTCAGAGGCGGTATGATGGCAGCAGACTTTATCGCTAAACAACTCAACGGAAAAGGAAATGTTGTAGAACTTGTTGGAATACCCGGAACGTCTGCAGCAAGGGATAGGGGTAAGGGTTTTGAAACCCAACTTAAAAAATATCCTGGGTTGAAATTAGTTGCAAAACAAACTGCAAATTTCAACAGAGCCGAAGGGTTAACCGTTATGGAGAATATTCTTCAGGCCCATCCAGATATTGACGCTGTCTTCGCTCAAAACGACGAAATGGCCCTTGGAGCGATTGAAGCAATTAAGGCAGCAGGAAAACTTGGAGAAATAATAGTAGTAGGATTTGACGCCATCCCAGATGCTATTGAAGCTGTCAAAAAAGGTGAAATGGCTGCAACAATCGCTCAACAGCCGTTCCTAATGGGACAGTTGGCCGTTGAAAAAGCCTATGAATACTTAACAACAGGAACCATTTATATACCGGTCGATCTCAAACTTGTCACTATAGAAACCGCAAAATAAAACTATAATAACAAAGGGGGGCATCCCCCCCTTATATTATCTTTCAATGGAGGGGTACTGTGAAAAAAGTCAATATAAAAGATGTTGCAAAAGAAGCAAAGGTTTCTGTATCGACAGTATCACGGGTGATAAATAACTCTGCTCCAGTCTCAGGAGAACTCAAAAGTAGAGTCATTGAAGCCATAAAGAAACTTGGATACAAACCAAGCCACATAGCAAGAGGTTTAAGAAGCGGGAAAACAAAAACCATAGGATTCATAATTCCGGACATTACCAACCCCTTTTTTCCGGAGATAGTTCGAGGCGTTGAAGATTATCTCAGAAAAAAGGATTATACCCTTATTCTATGCAATTCTGATCAGGATCCCAAGATAGAATCAGAACTCGTGGATATATTAATAGATAAACATATAGATGGACTTTTATTCACCGGCGCTGGAGAAAAAAGTGAAAAGCTGGAATTAGCCGTAAAAAAAGGGTTAAAGGTGGTGTTTCTTGACAGAATAATAGAAGGCGTAAATGCATCCTATGTTGTTTCAGACAATTATGATGGAATGAAATCTCTCCTGGAATATCTATGGAAAGCTGGATATAGGAGTTTTTATTTCATAAACGGAAGTAAGGAAACCTTCAGTGCAAGAATAAGGTATAAAGCTTTTTTGGATTTTGTGGAAAAGTACAGAGTAAAAGATTATCACCACATATTTTCCTCTTTCTCATATGAAGCAGGCTACAATCATACTAAGGAGATTAATCGAATTCCAGATGTGATAATAGGTGGAAACGATCTTATAGCCTATGGTGTTATAGACGCCCTTGAAGAAATGGGATTGGATGTTCCAGACGATGTAGGAGTAACTGGATTTGATGACATTCTTTTTAGTAAACATTACAAACCCTCGCTTACAACAGTAAGACAACCTATGTACGAAATGGGGAAAAAAGCTGCACAAATGTTAATAGCACTGATAGAAAAAGGTGTGAATAAAATAAAGGGCTATGTTTTACCTACAGAAGTCGTCATTAGAAATTCAACTCAATAAGCCCCATTTTTCATAGATGTAACTCTTCCTCAATATATCAGAATTTATAACCTCGTGTATAGGAACATCTGCCATTTAAAGGCAAGGAGTAACAACCTATAAAGTTGTATTGTAATCACAGAAATGTTAGCTTTTTTGAAATATCGGCGAATAAAACCAGAAAATTCTGTAGCAGAGAGTAAAGCATCAACCTGAGTTCAATTCATTTCTGTGTTTATCATTTTTTAATGAAGTGGTATTATTCCCACTATGGGAGGCGATGGAGATGACAGCTCTAATTGTGCTTGTATTGGCAGTACTGGCTTATTATTTCATCATTTTCGTAAACAGTATAGAAAACTCAGTTACCACTTTGTTTTTCGCTATCATCATAATGTTATTAAAACTCCATCCCGCTCACACAAGTGCCACAAACCCGGAGCTTTTTCCAATGAACATGGAAAACTTGAGTCATATAGTTGACTTTAACACTCTTGGCCTTTTGCTTGGTATGATGATTATTGTTGGCTTTCTTAAAAAATCTGGGTTTTTTCAGTATATGATCATTAACATATTGAGGATATCCAAAGGAAATTTTCACAGAATGCTTCTTCTGCTTATGATAATAGTAGCCCTTACATCAGCGTTCCTTGATAATGTTATAACCATAATGATGACTCTTCCTATGATATTTCTAATTGCAGATACCATGGAAGTTAACCCAGCACCATTTGTTTTCATGACCATATTCATCGATAACGTAGGTGGCATGGCAACACTAATCGGTAGCCCGTTGAACCTTGTTCTTGGTTCAGTTAGTGGAAAATCATTTAATGAATTCATATTAAATACAGGCGTTTTCTCTATCATCGCTTTCATAGTAATTTATCTGCTCTCCAAAAAGATGATAAAGCTAAGTAGTGAATCTCTATCAAAAATCAAGGGACTGCTTGAAATGGATCCAGAAAAAGCCATAGCTGATAGAAAAATGATGAAGGTGTCTACCACGATATTCCTACTTGTAGTTGCAGGTTTTGTGATGCATTCATTCTCTGAAATTGAACTCTCTTACATATCACTCCTTGGCGCATTAACACTTCTTTTCATCTTTAGAAAAAGCTTTGAAAAGGTATCTGAAGATATTGACTGGGATACACTCTTTTTTTATATGGGTCTCTACATCATATCCTATTCACTTGAAGAGATCGGTGTAATAGAGGCAGTTGCTAAAGCGGCCTCCCCACTTGCATCACATCCAATAATTGCATTCCTTGGTATCCTATGGATTTCAGCATTAGCAATTCCGTTCCTGAGTGCGGTACCCGGAACCCTCATACTTGCTCCCGTACTTAAATATCTTATAGGATACGGCTTTTCTCAAAATATATGGTGGGCTTATGCACTCGGAGCAAACCTTGGAACTAACTTAACACCTCTTGGAGCTGTGCAAAATTTGATCGGTGTATCCATGCTTGAAAAGCAAACTGGAAAAAAAGTCACTTTTGGAGAATTCATGAAAATCGGTTTTAAAGTTACCATTCCGTCGCTTATAATAGCCTCGATTTGGGGACTTGTTATATATCATTAATAGGAAGTGAGGGATAATTTTGATAGTCATTAAGTATCCACTTTCCTGGAATGTTGCCAAAAAACTAAAGAAGGGTGATGTCGTAAAATATTCTGGAAAAATTGTTTTTGTTTCAAAAAAAGCTTTGTACAGGATGGAAAACTACATGAAACTTGAAGGAAAATATCCTTATGATGTTATGGGAGAAGTTGTTTTTGTTAAAGATAACTCTCCAGTTTTCCTTGAAAGCCTGTACAGGCTCGGAGTTAGCGGTGTTATAAAGGAGAAAGCTCTTGATATAAGCAAAAACACAAAAGCGTTAATAGAAAGGTTTCAAAGACCAATGTTCGAGGTTGAAAAGATGAAAGGTAAAGAACAAATAAAGCTCTATCCAGACCTTAATGAGGACGCGATAAAAGAGATATGGGTGGACTCTCTTGAAATGGAGGTGATTTGAAATAAAAGTAGCTATTGCCTTCGGAACAAGGCCAGAAGTGATTAAGATAGCTCCGATTTATAAAGAGCTCGTTAAATATGGTATTGAAACATACCTGATCGCGACCGCACAGCACAGAGACATGATGGATATGATGCTTGAAGTTTTTGGATTAAAGCCAGACATAGATATGAATATAATGACACACAATCAAACTCTTAACATGGTGGCATCCAAAGTCCTCGATAAAATGGAAAGAGTTCTAAGAAACATCATGCCTGATGTTCTTCTTGTCCAGGGTGACACCACTACTGCGATGGCAAGTTCGATAGCTGCTTTTCATCTGGGAATAAAGGTCGGACATATAGAAGCCGGCCTCAGGAGCGGAAATCTCTATGATCCCTTCCCAGAGGAAATGAACAGAAGAGTTATTGGAGTAGTGAGCGACTATAACTTCGCACCAACAAGGAAAGCCTTTGAGAATTTGAAAAAAGAAGGAATAGATGAAAAAAGACTTTACTTAACTGGAAACACCGTTGTTGATTCACTCCACTACATAAAATCAAATTATGACCTTAAAAGTTTGAGGAACAAAATTGTAAAAAGCAACAAGTACATTCTTGTAACGCTGCATAGAAGAGAAAATCAGGGAGAAAAGATGAGAAATATCCTGAAGGGTTTGAAAAAATTTTCTGAGGATTTTGATATAGACATCGTTTTCCCTGTTCACAAAAATCCAAATGTTAGAAAGGTAGTTTACGAGATTCTTGATGGTTATGAAAAAGCAAACCTTCTTGAACCTGTTAATTACATAGAGTTTCTATCGCTCTTAGATGGTGCCGAATATGTCCTGACTGATTCTGGCGGTATACAGGAAGAAGCACCTTCTTTTGGTAAACTTGTAGTTGTTGCAAGAAATACAACAGAACGACCTGAGCTTATAGAAAGCGGATGGGGGATTCTGGCCGGGACGAAAGAAGATTCTGTATACAATGCACTTGAAAAGGTTTACAAAATGAGCAAAAACTCTTATGATAGAAAAAATCCCTTTGGAGATGGAAAAAGCTCTGAGAGGATCATTAAAATACTACAAGGTGAAAAATACGAAGAGTTCAAGGGGTGATACAGTTGAGATATTCCAATCTTTTCGCTCCTACTTTAAAAGAAGCACCATCTGACGCTGAAATAAAAAGTCATGAATATCTTGTAAGAGGTGCTTTTATAAGAAAGGTAACAGCAGGAGTCTACAATTACCTTCCACTTGGAAAAAGAGTTCTGGATAAAATCTGGAGGATAGTTAAAGAAGAAATGGACAACATTGGGGCACAGGAGATGTTAATGCCAATAATCCAGCCAGCTGAACTGTGGAAAATAACTGGAAGATGGGACGACTACGGACCAACAATGATGAAACTTCACGATAGGCACGAAAGAGAATTCACCCTTGGTCCAACCCACGAAGAAGTTGTAACATTTTTGATGAAAAGCGAGTTAAGCTCATACAAACAACTTCCTGTAACTGTTTACCAGATAGCAAACAAATATAGAGATGAACTCAGGCCAAGATACGGTCTTCTAAGAGCCAGGGAATTCATAATGAAAGATGCTTATTCTTTTCATTCTTCCTGGAAAAGTCTTGATGAAGTTTACCAGGATATGAGAAAAGCTTACGAGAAAATAATGGAAAGAACATATCTAAAGTACCTTGTTATAGAGGCTGCATCTGGCGCCATCGGTGGAAATCAATCCCACGAATTTGTTTCCTTAGCCCCTATTGGAGAAAGCAATGTCCTTTATTGCGAGAAATGTGGTTATCAGGCAAGTGATGAAAGAACCCTGTATAAAGGCAAATATGAAAAAATAGGGATGGACGAAGAAGAAAAAGAACTCGAGAGAGTAGAAACACCAAATGTGAAAACTGTCGAGCAAGTAGCCAATTTTCTTGGTGTGGATAAGAAAAGAATAGTTAAATCACTTCTTTACGTGGGAAGAAAAGGAATGGTCATGGCACTGATAAGAGGAGATCTTGAATTAAATGAAGAGAAGCTAAAAGAAGTTTTAAACGATCAGTCACTTAGAATGGCTACCCCTGAGGAAGTTCTTGGAAAATTTGAAGTTCCGATCGGATTCATTGGACCTGTCGGTGTAAAAGATGTATACATAATTGCTGATCACAGCGTTAAGTACATTAAAAACGCAGTAGTTGGCGGAATGAAAGAAGATACTCACTATGTAAATGTAAACCTTAACAGAGACTTCAAGGTTGACGAATGGGCGGAAATGAGAATGGTAAAAGAGGGCGATCCTTGCCCGGTATGTGGAGCTCCACTGAAAGCAACAAAGGGAATAGAGCTCGGCCACATATTCAAGCTTGGGACAAAGTATTCAGAAGCCATGAAAGCTTACTATATGGATGAAAAAGGAGAACTCAAGCCTTTCATAATGGGATGTTACGGCTGGGGAGTCTCAAGAACTCTGTCTGCTATCGTTGAGCAGTATCATGATGATAAAGGGATCATCTGGCCAATTTCTGTAGCACCTTATACATTTGTTGTAACCATAGTAAATATGAACAAAAAAGAGCAGGTTGAAGCTGGGGAAAAGATTTACAAAGCGCTACTTTCATCAGGTGAGGAAGTTCTTCTCGATGATAGAATGACAACTCCAGGAATTAAATTCAACGATGCAGACCTCATAGGATTTCCAATAAGGATAACAGTTGGCAAAGCTCTGAAAGAAGGAAAAGTTGAAGTCAAGATGCGGCATTCCAATGAAAGAATAAAAGTCGACTATGAAGAGGATGCAAAATTAATTGAAACATTGAAAAATATGAAAGAAAGTTATAAACCCGAGCCGAAAGTATGAAAAAGATTCCGAATTCTCTCTGGTGGATTTTAGGCTACTTCATTATTTACATGATATCTCTTAAATATATTCCCACAACCGTGGGATCTTTAACTCTGGCTTTTATATTTGTTTTAATAATCGAAAACCTTTCAAAACTGCTAATAAAACTCTTTAGAGGAAAGATAAAAAGAGGATATTCAATTCTTGCTTCGAGTCTTATTTTCTACGGAGTAATGAGCTACTCGATATACAGTATAGTTCCTATTGTTATAAAAGAAGGAAGAAATATATCAAATTTCATAATTAGCTTTTTGTCAAAGCCCACAGAACAGTTATTTCCCGGGATAAGAAAAGAGTTTTTGAATGTAATCCAGGATATACTTCAATGGCTTGGTGAGATGTTTTCAAAATACGCTGGTGAGATAGGAGGCTTCGTTATATCAAAAATTCCAACAATCATTACTTTTACAACCCTTCTTGTTGTAGCGTCCACATATATAAGCATTGTCCTGCCAAAAATTAAGAACTTCCATTCTTACATATTCCCAAACTCAGACAGAGATATCTCAGAAAATTTTTTAAAAGAACTGTATTCAGACCTTGAAAGGTTCGTCGGTGGACAAATGATTAATGCCTTTTTCGTTGGATTGATTGTTTGGATTGGAATGGTCATATTTAAAATAAATCATGCGGGCTTTCTTGGAATACTTGCTGGTATAACAGATTTCATTCCTTTTCTCGGTGTTATCGTAACAGCTATTCCAGCGATTTTTATTGGACTTTCCCAGTATAAAATGTGGGGGCTTTTGTACGTTTTAATCGTCCTGACTGCTGCTAATCAAATAGAGGGCTGGATTCTTGCACCAAAAATCCTTGGAGATAGGGTAAAACTCAACTGGTTTGTAGTTCTTGTAGCAATGCTTGCCCTTTCAGAGATCTACAGCTTTACAGGCGTCCTCATAGCCGTCCCTATTCTTATATTTATACGAACAATATGGAGGGTTTACATAATTGACATCTTGAAAAACACTTAATAGCTAAAGTCTTCGTTAAAAAAAATACAAACCAGTAACTGGCTTTTCTACGGCAATCTGCTATTCATTTCTACACCTTTTTTAATTTACAGAGAAATATTGAGGTCTGTTTATCTTATGCAATCTAAGTATCAGTATACTTCTGCAATAGTTAATCCAGAAACACCCTCTGCTATATAAATATAATCATTTTCTATAAATATATCCCAAACGGGATTTCGCGTATCAAGTGAGTTTACAATATAAGGACTATAGGGA
>JAGHBG010000134.1 GCA_021161105.1 Thermotogaceae bacterium
GATGAAAGAAGAGACATTGATGGAAAGTATATATTCAGAGGTAACATAAGAAATAGAAAACTTGTTATTATAGATGATGTTTATACTACGGGTACAACTATTAAAAACGCTGTTGATGCGATTGAAAGGGTTGAAAGTAATCTGAAGATATATGCTTGCGTTATTGCAAAGGTGAAAAAAGTTCAGGGGTGATATGATGAAAGTTGTTATCGTCGGAGGCGGAAAGGTGTCGTATTATCTTGCAAAGTCGATAATAGAAAAGGGCTATAAGGTTGTTGTGATAAACAAAGATGAAAAATTCTGTAAGGAAATGGCAATGAAGCTAAAGGCTCTTGTCATAAATGGTGACGGTACAAAACTTAACATACTGTCTCAAGCTGAACTTTTAAAGGAAGACATTGTTGTAATCCTTACACCTCGAGATCACGACAATTTAATGACTGCCCATCTTGTTAGGAAGTTTTTTGGTGTTGAAAGGATAGTGTCATTGGTAAACGATCCTGAGAATGTTGATATATTCAAAGAATTGGGAATAAACACTGTAGTTAACCTTACTCTTTTAATAAATCAGACACTTGAAACTATGATGTTTGCAGATGAAATAGAACAGCATATTCCTATAGAGGAGGAAAAATTGGTGTTTGTAAAATTTGAACTTCCTGCTGATTCTCCTGTTAAAGATAAGGCTCTTAAGGATATAAAACTTCCACCAGAAAGTATTGTTTCTGCGATAATCAGGGAAAACGATGTAATAATTCCAAGAGGTGATACTGTTTTAAAGGAAGGGGACAGGGTCTTTGTTATGTGTTCCCCCAGAGTCCAGACAAGAGTTACTGAACTTCTCCTGGGGGTGGATTGATGTACCCAGCAGGGGATTATGTAACAGTGTTAAAACGAAGGTACAGAGTGACTTTGTGGAACCTGGGTAGTCTTTTTTTATGGTTTTCCCTTCTTATACTTTTTCCTGTAATTTTTGTGATCTTCTACCCGGAAGAGCTTCACAACGGCTTGTATTTTGTGTATGCTGCTGTGATTTCTGCGCTTCTCGGATACTTTCTTCAAGTTACTTCAAGGATAAAAAAAGAAGAAGCGAGTCTTGTCACGATTCAAGAGGGAGCAGTTATAGTTCTTTTTTCATGGATTGGTGTTATTATGTTATCATCTCTTCCTTTTGTGTTTGCAAGAATATTGAACTTTTCTCAGGCGATTTTTGAAACGACAAGCGGGTGGACAACGACAGGACTCACCGTGGTTGATGTAACGAAAGTTTCTAAACTTTTTTTGGTGTGGCGTAGTGTAATGCAGTATGTTGGAGGGGCGGGCTTTGCGGTTATAATGGTAGGATCGATAATTGGCCCAGGCGGTTTTGGGCTTTATTCTGCTGAGGGTAGAACAGATAACATTCTTCCAAACATAAAAGATTCAGCAAAAATGATAATGGTGATGTATCTTACCTATGCAGTAGCTGGTATGGTAGCTTATATACTTGTAGGGATGCCTCCTTTTGATGCCTTTAATCATTCTTTAACTGCTCTTGCAACTGGTGGCTTTTCCACAAGAGCCGGTAGTATAGGGGAGTTCAACAGCTTTCCGATAGAGGTTGTAACCATTATTCTTATGTTTACTGGGGCTACAGGCTTTGGCATTCATTACACATTGTGGAAGGGTAATTTCAAGGCTTTTGTTAAAAATGGTGAACCCTGGCTTATGTTCTCGACTGTGGCTGTAACAGCTTCTGTTGTTTACGCAAAAGGGATTCATGTAGTGTTTAATGATAAGCTTAGTGCTTTTAGAGATTCGTTATTTCAAACAGTTTCCGCGCTTACTGGCACAGGATTTTCAACGGTTGATTTTACCACGAACAATTGGCCTATGTTTTCAACGGGGATGTTTATACTAACAGTTTTAATGATTCTTGGTGGTATGATGGATTCTACATCGGGTGGATTGAAGCAATTCAGACTATTTGTAACACTGAGGTTAATCGTAGAAGCTGTGATTAAATTTGTCTCGCCAAGATCAAGAGTTAGAGAAATAGTAGTGTGGAAGGGCGATAAACCAAAGGTAGTTGACGGCTCAATGACAAAAGAAATACTGCTTGTTTTTTCACTTTATTTTACAACGTACTTTACAGGTGTTACGATTCTTACTCTATATGGGTATAGTCTTCAAAACGCTATGTTCGAATTCGCTTCAGCTCTAAGTGGTGTAGGGCTTTCCTGTGGCATTGTACAGCCTGATATGCCTCTTGGAGCGATGTGGACGTTAACTTTTGGGATGTTCCTGGGCAGACTGGAATTTTTGGTTGTCATATATTCGATATCTAAACTCATTAGAGATGCTATGTTTGTTATGAGCAGGAGGTGAGGGTCTTTTGAAATATGCGCGTATAAAAGGAACGAATGATATATACGGAGATGAGATTTCGTATTGGTATACTATTGAAGAAAGTGCAAAAAAAGTGGCAAAACTCTACGGTTATGGTGAGATAAGAACACCCATAATTGAGCCAACCGAACTCTTCATCAGAAGCGTTGGAGAAGAGACAGACATTGTTCAAAAAGAGATGTATACATTTGAGGACAAAGGAGGAAGAAGTATAACTCTTCGTCCAGAAGGGACTGCGCCTGTTGTGAGGGCTTTCATAGAGAATTCTTTTGTAAACAAAGGATTCCCTCAAAGATACTTTTATATAGGACCTATGTTTCGCTATGAAAGACCTCAGAAAGGAAGACAAAGACAGTTTCATCAGGTGGGATTTGAACTTTTTGGTTCGGAGTCTCCTCTTGCCGATGCTGAAATAATACATCTTGCGGTTAAGCTGATTAAAGAAATAGGGCTTTCGAAATTTAAGGTTGTTATAAACTCTATAGGTTGCGAAAAGTGCAGGCCAAAATACAGAGATGCGTTAAAGCAATATTACGCGAAACACATTGATGAAGTTTGCGATGATTGTAAAAGAAGATACGACACCAATATATTAAGGCTTCTTGATTGTAAGGTTGATATGGAAATAGCTAATAAGGCTCCAAAAAGCACAGATTATTTATGTGGTGAATGTAAAGAACACTATGAAAACTTAAAAAAACATCTGAAGATGCTTGATGTGGAATTCGAAGAAGATCACAAACTTGTAAGAGGGCTTGATTACTACAACAGAACAGTTTTTGAGATAAGACATGAGCTTTTAGGGGCTCAGAGCGCTATTGCGGGTGGTGGAAGGTACGATAAATTGATTGAGATGATGGGAGGGCAAAGTGTACCTGCGTTGGGTTTTGCAATGGGAATGGAAAGGCTTATAATAGCAATGAAAGCAGAAGGTGTAAAAATAGAACCGGCCCTTGTCAATCATGTCTATATAGCCCATGTTGGAGATGTTGTGGAAACTGCTCTTAAGATTGCAGAGGATTTGAGAAGACAGAATATAACTGTTGTAATGGATGTTATGGATAGGGGACTGAGAGCACAGCTAAAGCATGCGGATAGAATTGGAGCACTTCTTACAGTAATTGTCGGGGAAAATGAACTGGCAGAAGATATTGTAATTGTGAAAGATATGGAAAGTGGTGAAGATAGCAGAGTGGATATTAATTTTGTTGTTGATTTTGTTTTAGATAAATTGAACGAAATTTTATGAGAGGGGTGGTTGAGATGAAACGTGTTGTGTTAATGATGTTTTTGGCTGTTTCGGTAATAATCTTAGCTGGTAGTCCTATTATACTTTCGTCGCTTTCCAGCCTTTACTACGTACGAAATCCTCTCGATAATTTGTTTAAGACGAACTGGCTTGAACTTGAAGTGTTTTACAGACCGCTTGAATATGATTTAAGCTATCAAAATGTATCATTAACTTTTCGACTTCCTTTAAACTACTTTTCAGCAGCTGTTACAGCATCGTACGGTGGTGTAAACTTATTTGAAAAGATTCAAAATAGTGAGATAGATTGGAGCAATGCTATAAACAATGCAGGATTCTTTGCCAATGTGGCTTTTCAGCTGTCGGCATTCATGGCTGCAGTAACAGTTCCACCGTTTAATGTGAACTTTGAGAATAGTGAGGTTTACTTGAGTGATAACAGGGTCAAGTTGGCTCTTGGAATTGGGAATGTAAAATTGGCTGCTGATTATAGTTCATATGTGCCAAAGTTAGTCAAGAAAGGTGGTGCGGCTCTTTATTACATAAACAATGATCTTATATATGTTGATAGCGATGGTATAAGCATAAATAGTTCCCCCACCTGGTTGAATGCAAAAGTAGGACTTTTAGCAGATGCTGAAGGTTACGATGGAAGAGTTGTTTTAGACCTTGGATTTGATCTTTTAGGAGTAATTGCAATGCAAAATACCGAGGATTCTTCTAACGAAATTTTAAATTACATTTACGGTACCTTGGAGATAGAGGGTAAGCCATTGATAATAGGGGTTACTTATGGTAAGTCAAGGTTTCTCTTAAGTGGTGGTTTGAACTTGTTTGAAATGCTGAAGGGCTGGGTAGAAGTTGTGTTTGATCAGAAATTTGATATGCAAGGAATAGGAGCATTTGCACAGCTTTATTTCTGACAATAAAACATAAGCCGCCCGGTAAAGGGGCGGCTTTTTTTGTATTTTACTTTCACTATAGTTAAATCACTGCTTTATATAAGGAAGGAGTGCCATTTGTCTGGCTCTCTTTATAGCAACCTTTACCATCCTTTGATGTTTTGCACAATTTCCGTTTATTCTCCTTGGAATTATTTTTCCTTTTTCGTTGATAAACTCTTTAAGAAGCTTTATATCTTTATAATCAACATAATCTACCTTCATTTCACACAATCTACATTTTTTAACTTTTTTCCTCCTTCTCCTTCTTATCGCCATTTAAAACACCTCCTTAATTAAAATGGTGGTTCGTCTTCCTTTGATATATCCTCGTCAGGATATTCTTCGTTCAGGTCTATTTCTTCTTTATCATCAAGGTCTATTTCTTCCTCATAGTAGTCTGTTTCTTGTTCTTCTGTTTCTAACGGCATGTCTTCAAGACTTTCCTCCATATCTATATCAGATGGTGTAGATTCGTCCGCAACATATTCGCCTGTAGTAGTTTCTTCTGGTTTCCTATCAAGCGGAACAACGTTGTAAGCGTATATATCGTATGTGGTTCTTCTTTGTCCCGTTCTGTCAGTCCACCTGTTGGATCTCAGCTCTCCCTCAACCAGGATTAGCCTTCCCTTAGTTAAGTAGGTGGATACAAAGTTCACAATATTCTCGCTAAAGGAGAAGACATTGAAAAAATCAGTGTCCCCGTTACCATTGCTGGTTTGTCTTCTTCTCCTATCAACAGCTATTCTGAACCTGACAATTCTCGCTCCTGACGGAGTCATTCTCTCTTCCGGATCTGCTACTAACCTTCCAACGAGAATGACTTTGTTAAAAGATTTCACTTTACTCCACCTTCTCTTCTATAACATTGGTTTTTTTGCTTTTACTTTTTCTTTCTTTTTTCTCGATATCGAATCTTCTGAAAGTTTGCCACCTGATGATCTGAGGAGTTACTCTGAAGAAATATTCAAGTTCTCCAAGTTTTTCCCCATCTGCTCTGAAGTATACCACCGTGTAATCTCCTTCAGAGTAATGCTTAATCCTGTAGGCAAACTTTTTTATGCCCCACCTTTCAATTCCACCATTTCCCATACTCTCTTCGAGAGCTCCACCTACTCTTTCTTTGATTATGGAAATAACTTTGTTGACCAGTTCGTTCCTTTCCTCCTCAGGAACATCAGGTGCAATGATGAACATCGTTTCATAAAACCTGAGTTTATCTGCCACTTTCTTCACCTCCCTCGGACCTATTTGGGTCTTTCGCTTCTTGCGAAAGACAGGACACTTAATGTAATATACATTAAAGTTAATGTATAATCAACATCGGTTTTTGGTGTGGCTTGAATCATGATTATCATCTGTTATAATACAGCCTGTATGGGGATGATCTCCCTATATGTTTTTTATGGGAGGAGGATGGACATGGGAAAGCTTAGAAATTTCTTCAGAGAAATAAAGATGGAAATAAAAAAGATTCACTGGCCATCGAGGGAAGAGCTCTGGGGAGCCACCGGTGTTGTTGTAATAATTCTAATAGTAACGGGCTTTTATTTTGCGTTTCTCGATTTGGGATTTTCTGCTTTAATGAAGCTTGTGTTTAAGATGCTTGGACTTACCTATTAAGTTTTTTGGGGTGTGATAAGATGAAAAAGCAATGGTATGTAGTCCAAACCCTCACAGGTTTGGAAGACGCGGTTAAGGAGAATATTGAAAAAAAGGTGAAAAGTTTAGGTTCTCACAGTCTTGTGGGTAGAGTTGTTGTACCTGAAGAGGTTGTGCTTGATGCTACAAAGAAATCTATGGAGAAGCATATAGTTTCTCCTGAGGCAAAACTCCATGTGAGAAGTGGTCAGGAGGTTAAAAAAGGTCAGCTTCTTGCTGAGGAGCCTCCCATTAGAGCAAGAAAAAATGGAAAGGTGAAAGATTTAAAGAACTACAGAAGAATTGTAGTTGAAACTGCTGATAGAAGGTTTCAAAAGATTTACAATGTTCCAGAAGGAGCGAGAATAGAAACGGGAATAAAAATTGGGGCACTTGTAAGGCAGGGAATGCCCTTTACAAAAAATGGAGAATATGTATCTGAGATGAATGGAAGAATTGTGAATGTTGAGAGAATGAAAAAGATAGTAATTGAGAACGCCGATGGCGAAGAAGATGTATATTATGTGCCAAGAGAAACTTTTGACTCCAGCATGATAAAGAAAGGAATGAAAGTAAAAGCTGGAGATCTTCTGGCAGAAGGTAAAAAATATTATGCACAATCCAGCGGTAAAGTAGAGGTAAGAGATCTTGGAGTGAGAAAGGAAATATTAATAGCAAAAACTAAGAGAAAGAAACTTTTCCCGGGGTATGTTTTCGTAGAAATGATCATGAACGATGAAGGATATACCTTTGTTAGATCAGTACCCGGGGTTTATGGATTTCTTTCTGAGGGGAGAAAACCAGTTCCTTTGAAACCAAAAGATATAAGAGTACTTTTAAGACTCGCTGGAATTGAAGAATATGAAACGAAGAAAGCAGAAAAAGTAGAACTTGACTTTGATGTCGGAGATACTGTAAAGATAATTTCCGGACCATTTGAAGATTTCATTGGAGTCGTCAAAGAAGTGGATCCACAAAGACAAATGCTTAAAGTTGCTGTTGCATTGCTTGGAAGGGAAACTCCTGTTGAGCTTCATATATCTGAGGTTGAAAAGATTGAGTAAAGTGGAAGGGCATAAAGCCCATACCACAAAGGAGGAGGGAAAGTTACTATGGCGAAGAAAGTAGTTGCAGAAATCAGGCTTCAGCTTCCTGCCGGAAAGGCTACACCGGCGCCACCGGTTGGAACAGCTCTTGGCCCAAAAGGTGTCAACATAATGGAGTTCTGCAAAAGGTTCAACGCTCAAACTGCAGACAAATCAGGCCTTTTGCTTCCGGTCGTTATAACCGTATTTGAAGACAGATCCTTTAAATTCATTGTAAAGACACCGCCAGCATCGTTCCTCTTGAAGAGAGCTGCTGGACTTGATAAGGGATCTTCAGAAGCGGGAAGGAAGATAGTAGGTAAAGTTACAAGGAAGCAGATTGAGGAAATTGCAAAGACGAAGATGCCTGACCTCAATGCAAATTCCCTTGAAGCAGCTATGCGAATTATCGAGGGAACAGCTAAAAGTATGGGCATCGAAGTGGTAGATTGAAAATAATGTAGAAAGGAGGAGGCGTGATGCCGAAGCACTCCAAGAGGTATTTAGAAGCGAGGAAACTTGTTGATAGGCTCAAGTACTACAGCCTTGATGAAGCCATTGAACTTGTTAAAAAGACTGCAACAGCAAAGTTTGATGAAACGGTTGAACTTCATCTTTCAACAAACATAGATTACAGAAAACCAGAACAGCACATAAGGAGCACCATATCTCTTCCTCATGGAACGGGAAAAACGGTTAAAGTTCTGGTGTTTGCAAAAGGAGATAAAGCAAAGGAAGCTGAGGAAGCAGGAGCAGATTATGTTGGAGCAGAAGACCTCGTTGAGAAGATAGAGAAAGAAGGTTTTCTTGACTTTGATGTTGCTATAGCCACACCTGATATGATGAGGATAATAGGAAGGCTCGGAAGGATTCTTGGCCCAAGAGGTCTTATGCCATCTCCAAAGAGTGGTACAGTTACAAATGAAATAGGGGAGGCTGTAAGGGAATTTAAAAAGGGAAGAGTTGAAGTAAGAACTGACAAAACAGGTAACCTTCATATACCAGTAGGGAAAGTTTCATTTGAAAATGAAATGCTTAAGGAAAACGTAATTGCCGCTGTAGATCAGATTATGACCATGAAACCACAGGGAGTTAAGGGTCAGTTCATTAAGAAAGTAGTACTGGCATCTACAATGGGACCCGGTATAAAGCTTGACTTAAACGAACTTTTAAGAAAATCATAAAAAATCCCCATTGTGGATATACCTTCAAAAGTGAAATAAAACAAATCTACTAATCTTTTAAACAGCATGGCTCTGGTAAATACTGGGGCCATGTTTTTTTAATTCCTCGATACGATTTCATTTCAATGACCGATGTACGGCTGTGTTTCAAAGCTTTTTACTCAACCGTCTCCATTTTTTAAGCCCTTTTATCTTCTTCGCAGTTCTTCTTGAAACTGGCAAGTGCTTTTGAGTCACATTTATAATTGTGATAAATTTTGCTATTGACCATATTCGAAATTGCTTATATACTTATGAACGAAAATTCCAAAACTTGAGGTGGTGCTGATGGAGCTTACGGAACTTTCTGATATTTTGAAGATACTGGGTCATCCTTTAAGGCTGAAGGTTCTCCTTTTACTCAAGAAAAACGGAGAAATGTGCGTTTGTGAATTGTTGTCCCTGCTTAATGTGACTCAGCCTAATTTATCACAGCATCTTTCTGTTATGAGATTGAGTGGTCTTATCGGAGGCACAAAGGATGGAAATACCGTGAAGTATAAGTTGGCAAATAATGAGTTTTTGCACAAAGTGCTTGAAGTTGTAGAAAAATTTTCAGAGGTGGAGGTGAAAACAAGATGGAAAAATTAAAACCAGAGTTTGCTTACTGGAAAGGTATACCAAGAGAGGAGATAATCTGGCATCCGATAATCGATGAAAACAAGTGCACTGGATGCGGTATGTGCATCACCAGTTGTGGGAGAAATGTTTTTGATTACGATTGGAAAGAGAGGAAAGCTGTTGTAGCAAGGCCTTTGCAATGTATGGTTGGATGTACTTCATGTCAGGTGTGGTGTGTATTTAATGCTATAAGCTTTCCTGATTCTCAGTATGTAAAGGATCTGATAATAAAGAGAAAAGTGTTAACTTTAGCTAAAAGGCAACTTGAAGAGAGAAGAAGGCAACTCGAGGAGATAAAGAAACAATAAAGAGTTTATGTGTATTTCAGGAAAAATACTAACGCAATCAACAGGCTTTTGATTTTCAAGTAGAACTTTTGATAAGAGAAAAGGGGCTTCGGCCCCTTTTCTTATTATTCTATCTTTTCCTTATTTGGAAAAATGACTAAAGAAGTTTTCTGCTAGTTCATTATCTTGTCGAATTCTTTTTCTTGACATGCTTTGGATTATTCCTTTTTTATTTAATTTCTTTATTGTCAATATATGTGTAAATTGAAATTTTTCTGTCTGTAAGATATTTCTAAAAACAGTTTTTTAAAAGCAAAGCATTTATTCTGCTTTTTTATAATAAATGACTTTTAAAGTGATTTTTGGTTGAAAAA
>JAGHBG010000092.1 GCA_021161105.1 Thermotogaceae bacterium
AAATCCTATAAAAAGCATTTTACATCCTGATTTTGCCATGGCCTCTACCATATCCTCGTGCCCCAAAATTTCATCCGCCCGTGAGAAAGCCCACCAGCTTATCTTCATATCTTTCTTCACTATACCTTCCGAAATTTCTATCACCCTTTCAGGACTAAGGGTGAAATTGTCATCGAAGAATATCAAAGATCTATAATTGTATTTCTTATATAAAAGCTCTACCTCTTCCAGAACACTTTCAACGCTTCGTCTTCTCCACAAAAGCCCCGCAAATTGGGAAGCAGAACAAAATTCACAATCGAACGGACATCCCCTCGATGTAACGATACTTGTTGCTCTCTTTCCATCGAATTTAACATTGTATTTATCAAGTGGTAAAAGGTCTCTATCAGGTAATGGAAGGCTATCTAAATTTTTTATGAATTTTTGTGGAAAAACCTTCACACCTTCTTCCGTTTTATAGGCAACACCATCTATCTCGGGATATGGCTCTCCTTTAGAAATACTTTCCAGAAGCTCAGGCATTGATTTTTCGCCTTCGCCCAGCACTATATAATCTGCTACTCCCATGTTTAACAACCTGGCAAAATCGAAACTCGGATGCGGGCCTCCCATGATAACTATCTTTCCCATTTTCTTAGCCTCCAATGCGATATCGCATGCAAGTTGAATTCTGACAGTGTCTGAGGAAATTCCTATCACATCATAATTGGATAGCGCACCACCTTTGTAGTCAAAATCTTCAACATTCATGTCAACTATTTTCACATGATGACCTTTCTCCCTCAGGGCAGCTCCCAAATATGCCAGCCCAAGAGGAGGATAAAAAGCGCCAAGTCTGTAATAATATCCACTGTCTCTTGGATTTATAAGCAGTATTTTCAATTCAACCACCTCCACGTTTATTTATTTAAGTTAATTATACACCTGTAAAGGCTCCCATTGAAAAGATAAACTATCAATTTGTTACAATATTCTCATGCTTCTGGTAAAATCTTTTAAAACAACCAAAGGAGGAGATATCGTGCAGTTCGAAGAAGTTTTGAGAAAAAGAAGAGCCATAAGACGGTTCAAAAACGAAGAGATTGATAACGAAACACTGAAAAAGATACTGAAATTAGCCATGTTTGCTCCAAGTTCACGGGGGAGAAGACCCGTGGAGTTTATAGTGGTTAGAGACAAAGAGAAGATAAGGGTGTTGAAAGAAGTCCGGCCAGATGCATTTTCATGGATGGACACTACACCCATTATAATTATTGTAGCAGTCAAAGATTGTGGATCATGGGAAAGCGATGGAGCTATAGCTGCAACTTATTTGTGGCTTTCCGCTACAAACTTTGGCCTTGGCGCATGCTGGGGACATATATCTACCACTTACGAAGATGAGGTCAGAAAAATTTTCAAGGTACCGGAAAACTACAGAATACTCTGCGCTATAGGAATGGGATATCCTGACGAGAATGTCCCTCCACACAGCGATGACGAATTTGATCCCAAAAAAATTCACTATGAATCATGGTAAGATTTTTTTTAGGAATCTTCTTTGTTGTTTTTATGGTGTTATAATTCCCAAGTGTGAGTTTTTATACCGCATTTAAGGGAGGTGGTCAGGGTGAAAAAGAGTTTGGTAGTGGCGCTTCTTTTAGCATTCGTTTTCTTTGCCTTTGCAGAGACTGTTCTCAATATGGTGGAGGTTTTCACATGGCCTGAGAGAACAAAGGTTCTAAAAGACATCATAGAGAAATTTGAAGCTGAGCATCCTGGTGTAAAGATAAACCTTATTTCCCCACCTTATGAAACGGCTTACCAGAAAGTTTATACGATGATCTCAACAAAGCAACCTCTTGATATTGTAGAAGTTGGAGACTGGTCCTTAAGCTCTCTGGCAGCAATGGGAGGGCTTGAGAATTTAGAGCCTTATATAAAGAACTGGGACGCAGTCAAAAACTTCCTGCCGGGACTTCTGGATGCAGCAAGAACTTACAATAACACTGCATATCTGATTCCAAACGCTGTTTATGTCAAAACACTTTATGTTAGAAATGATGTTCTTGCAAAGTACGGCATAAAAGAAGCTCCAAAGACTATGCTTGAGATGTACGGAATGGCAAAATACATAACCGATCCAAGAAAAGGACAGTATGGATTCAACTTCAGGGGAAAGGGCTTTCCAACAGATTTTATCGATCTTGTAGTTACATCTTTCTTCGATGACATTGACCCCAACAACATGTACCTCACGAAGGACGGAAAGATAATCTGGTCTGATCCAAGAGCAAAACTCGGGCTTGAGCTTTATGTAAAGCTCTTCAAAGATACTGCACCTAAAGATGCTATAAACTGGGGTTTTTCCGAGCAGGTTAATTCCTTCTCATCCGGCATAGCTCCAATACTCTTCCAGGATCCAGATACACTTGGAATTTTGAGAAGCAATCTTCCTGATGATGCCTTCAAGACTGCTCCACTTCCAGTTGGTCCATCTGGAAAGGTATATCCGCACTTTGGATTCTCTGGATTTGGAATTGTGAGCTACTCAGAACACAAAAACCTTGCATGGGAATTCATAAAGTTTTTCCACAGGCCAGAAAACCTTGCATACTGGTGTAAGAATTACGGAGTACTTCCACCAGATAAAACCCTTTACTATAACGATCCATTCTTCAGTTCAGAAAAATATGCAGGATGGAAAGAAATGTTTGATCATCCAGAAAAATACCAGTTCACAAAACAGCCAATATGGAATAAGAACTGGGGTAAATGGAATGAACTGCAGGAAAAAACTATGCAGAAAGTCCTCCTCGGACAAATGTCCATAGATGAAGTTTTGAAGGAATGGGCTAAGTTCTGGGAGGAGGCAGGACTTAAATGAAAAAACCGCGCCGTGGCGCGCGGTTTTTCTGGTTTACCGTACTTCCAACACTTTTGCTTGTTTTATTCCTGGTTGTTTATCCAACCATCAAAGGTGCTATTATGTCTTTTTACAACTACACAATATTTACATTCTGGAATCCAAGCTTTATCGGTCTTAAAAACTACTCTGCGATATTCTCTGACGATGCTTTTTACCAGGCCTTATGGAACACCTTTGTGTGGGTGGCAGGGTCTGTAATATTCCAGTTTGTCCTTGGATTCGGTCTTGCACTTTTGATGTGGAAGCCTTTTAAAGGAAGGGGTATATACGCAGGTCTTGTTTTCTACCCGTGGGCTGTATCAGGTTTTGCCATAGGGCTCGTTTGGTCGTGGCTTTTAAACGGAACTTTTGGAGTTGTAAACGACGTTTTGCTAAGGTTCAGGCTCATAGAATATCCCATCCATTTCTTATCTGATCCCAAGTGGGCGATGTTCTCTGTCATCTTAATAAATGTCTGGTATGGAATTCCTTTCTTTGCGATAATGATACTCGCAGCCCTGCAGTCAATTCCACGCTCTGTTATTGAAGCGGCAAAGATAGATGGAGCCGGGCCTGCAAGAAGGCTTTTCTCCATTGTGGTTCCTTATATAAGACCTGTGATATTGAGTACTCTTCTTTTGAGAGTTATTTGGGTAATGAATTTTCCTGACATCATATACGGAACAACAAGAGGAGGGCCTGCAGGTACTACGAACATCTTACCAGTATACATGATAAACACTGTCTTTTATGAGAATGATTACAGCAAAGCTGCTGCAACAGGCGTAATTGTTCTTGGAATTCTTCTTGCATACACCATAATATACATGAAGGTTACATCTTTTAAGGAGCTGGAATTGTGAAGGCAGCTGCCAGGATAATCAAATGGATTCTTCTTTTAATGTACCTTATATTCGCAATCTTTCCGGTCTTGTGGATTTTTTTGACTTCAATAAAACCTCCTTACGAGGTGTACACATTTCCTGTTAAGTACATTCCAAGCCATGTGTCTTTTGAAAATTACAAAAAACTTTTTACCTATTCTGATTTTGGCAGATACTTCTTAAATAGCACAATAGTTGCATCACTCTCATCCTTTATCTCAACATTCTTTGCCATGCTTGCAGGATATTCACTTTCCAGAAGCAAGGACAAAAAAGTTTATTACATTGTTCTGTTTTTATTCTTTGCTCAAATGATTCCTGCATATCTTGTTATGATTCCACAGTATGTTATGTTCTCAAGATTTCACCTGATTGACAAACTTCTTGGTGTGATAATTGTTTACTCAGGAATTGGCGCTTCGTTTTCAACAATAATGGCGCGGGGATTTTTCGCAAGGATACCAAAAGAGCTTGAAGAAGCAGCAATGATAGATGGTTGCAACCGCTGGCAGGCTCTTTTTAAGGTGATAATACCTCTCGTTCTTCCCGGAATATCTGCGGTATTCAGTTTCTCTTTTGTTAACAGCTGGAATGAAGTTTTCGTTGCATCACTCTTTTTGAACACCAGTGAAAAATACACCATACCAGTTGCGCTGTATTCTTTTATATCAAAGGCAGGAATTAACTGGGGATTCCTGTCTGCTGGCCTTGTAATCGCTCTTGTTCCCACCATAATCGTTTTCGCCTTTGCTCAAAAATATATAGTTGAAGGATTAACACAGGGAGCTACAAAGTTCTGA
>JAGHBG010000251.1 GCA_021161105.1 Thermotogaceae bacterium
CATTATTTCCAATCTTTACAAATGGTTCTCATTGTCATATTCAGCAGTTCATCCACAGAATCTCCCTCTGATTCATTTAATACCTTTCTTATTCTATTTCTTAATATATGCTCTGCATGTTTTTTAACTCTT
The DNA here is from genome assembly GCA_021161105.1 of Thermotogaceae bacterium. Classification (GTDB taxonomy): domain Bacteria; phylum Thermotogota; class Thermotogae; order Thermotogales; family Thermotogaceae; genus JAGHBG01. The sequence goes on from JAGHBG010000251.1 coordinate 133, forward strand.
CTTTTCTGTCTCTCCCTGATTTTCCCGCTTTCTACAAGATACCTTTCATGTTCTTGAATTTTATCAACGAGTTCTCTAATTCCTGTACCTTCCGTTGCTACCGTTCTGACTATTGGAGGTATCCAGTCCTTTCTTTCTGATATCTCAAGCATCGCCCTTATACTGAGTTCAAGAGTGTCAGCACCAGGCATATCAGATTTATTTATAACGAAAACATCGGCAATTTCAACAAGACCTGCTTTCAACATTTGAATTTCATCACCACCACCAGGAGACAGAACAAGCAGAACTGTTTGAGCAACATAAACTATATCTATTTCTGTTTGACCTGCACCTACCGTTTCAACGATTATCACATCAAAATCAAAACCCTTCATTAATTCAACAACATCAAATATAGAATCATTCAAGCCTCCTAAAGCACCTCTACTCGCCATGCTTCTTATGAAAACATTTTCGTCAGTAAAATGTTGCTTCATCCTTATTCTATCTCCAAGAAATGCACCTCCACTGAAAGGACTGGATGGATCAACTGCAATCACTCCTACTTTATAGCCTGATTTTCTATATTCTTTTATCATCGTATTAACAAGTGTACTCTTTCCAGCTCCAGCAGGACCTGTGATACCAATAACAGTTGCTTCTTTTTTATCAAGGCCCTTAGTTATCTTTCTCGCAGAAAGCGGATCATTCTCCATCTGTGTTATCAACCTGGACAAGGTTTTCATATCCTTCTCCATTTTCCACCCTCCTCAATGAGTTCATTTTCCATATCTTGAATTAAAGAACTGATAAAAGATCTAAAAAGGTAGAAGAAACCTTGCGGAAACTTTAAAGAATATTCTCCTGCCAGCTTAAAAGCAGCCTCCTCAACAGAATGAGGAGCTTTCAATATATCTAAAAGATCTTTTTCTATCTTTTCTATTCTTTCCATCATGAATTCAATATTTTCTGTAGGGTCCTTAGAGGGATTACCATGTGCAGGTATCACTATCTCATAGTCCATTCTTTTAAACCTTTTAACAGTTTCTTTCAATTGAGATACTGAAAAATGATAGGGATAACCATACTTTTCCAGAATATCCTTATCAAAGTAAAGATCACCTGTAAATAACACTCCGTTGTATAAAAATCCAGTATGTCCTGGAGTATGTCCTGGAAGCTCAATGATTTTAATCGGTATATCATTTGGAAATGGAATTGATACAGACTTTCTTGCCCTGAAAAATGTTCTCTTGAAGACTTTCGGAGGTTCCGAACCAAAAAGGTAGTAGCCTTCAAAATCTGGATTGTTAATAAGGTGAACCTCAAGTTCGTTGGCATAAATAGAACAACCGAAATCTCCCTGATAAAGGTAGTTTAACAGTATATGATCGGCATGATGGTGAGTGTTTAATACTACTATTTTTCTTCCTTCAAAATTCTCTTTGATCTCCTTAAAAGCTTTTCTGGATGTTCCAGGATCTATTACATAAACTTCATTATCTGTGTTTATAATCCCCACATTTGTCGACGCTTCTATAAAATAAACATCCTTTGATACCTTGACCACCAATTCCACCTCCTATATTATGAGAATACCATATTGAACAAAAACTTTCCCATCTATGTCAAAGTAATATGAAAAACATAGAAAAGGAGGGATAATGGATGAAGAAGTATCTGGGAATTCTTTTTGTTTTTATAATGGCACTCAGTAGCTTTGCAATACTTAATCCAGATTATATGAGCCCTGTTGTTACCGTTGTTAAGCATTGTGCACCTGCAGTAGTCAGAATCGAAGTTACAAGGCTTGAAAAAGTACCATTTTATGACCCATTCGCAGATGAATTTTTCAAAAAATTTTTTGGAGAGACCCCTTGGGGATATCAGCAAAGAGAAGTTAAAGCTCTTGGATCAGGCTTCATTTTTGATAAAGAAGGGTACATACTAACCAACAACCATGTTGTAAAAGATGCAAAAGATATAACAGTAACTATGCTTGATGGCTCAACATACAAGGCAGAATTCGTTGGAGGAGACGAAGAACTTGATATTGCGATAGTAAAAATCAACCCGCAGGGAAAAGATCTTCCCACCTTAGAACTTGGAGATTCCGATAAGATAGAAATAGGAGAGTGGGCTATTGCCATCGGAAATCCTCTTGGATTTAAGCATACAGTTACTCTTGGCGTTGTTAGCGCACTTCACAGAAAGATTCCAAAACCTGATAGTCAAGGATATTACACAAATCTTATTCAGACTGATGCAGCTATAAACCCCGGAAACAGTGGAGGACCACTTCTCAACATCCACGGTCAGGTTATAGGCATAAATACAGCCATAATCGCTCCAAGTGAAGCTATGAATATAGGTTTCGCAATTCCCATTAATACTACTAAAAGGTTTATCGAGTCTTTGATAAAAACTGGTAAAGCTGAAAAAGCATACCTCGGTGTAAGGATAACTGATATAACTTCAGACCTTAAAAAAGCTCTTGGGCTTAAGGTTGACAAAGGAGCACTTGTCACAGAAGTTATAAAGGGCTCTTCCGCAGATAAAGCAGGCATCAAAGAAGGAGATGTCATTATAAAGGTAGATCATCAGGAGATATCCAGCGCTGGCGAGCTCGTATCAGCGATACACACATATACCCCAGGGAGTAAAGTTACGATTTATATTTCAAGAAAAGGTAAAGTCATAGAAGTTGAAGTTGTATTAGGACAATATAGCGAAGAAGCACAAAACGTTGCAAAAGAATTCTTGGGAGTTGGTGTTGATGATATAACTGGTGGTGACAGGGAAACATTCTCCATACCGACATATATTAAAGGCGTGATAGTAAAAGAAGTTAGAAAGGATTACGCAGGCCTCAGAGTTGGTGATGTTATAATGAAAATAGTGGTAAATGGAAAGGAATATGTGATAACATCCGTCAACGATTGGAATAAAGCTGCAAGCGCCGTAAAGAAAGGAGACTATATAGCACTGTATGTATACAGAAAAGGTGCAAAGGTTTTTCTTGCCTTCCCGTATATGGGAGAATGATTAAAGCGCCAAAAAAGATGGGGGCATGCCCCCGCTTTTTTGTATTCTATGGTGGTGATACATTATGAGGAAGACATTTATCTGTCTGATGCTAATTATGTTAACCCTGATAATCTTTGCTGAGGAAAATGATAGAGTAACTATAGTATTTGTTTCTCAGCCGGGTGTTGATTTATATATAAACGGGAGTTTCGCAATAACAGTGGGACCCTCTGGAAGTGCATCTTTTTCTTTTTCACTTGGAAACACTTACAATATTTATGCAGAGAGTGATTGTTATATCCAGGTTGGTGAACCATTTATCACAACCAGCAATCTGGGTGAAACAATAGTTTTCATAAATGTCAAGCCAGCAGCCTGGCTTGGAGTAATCTCAAATACATATCCTTTAGACATTTTCGTAGATAAAGTTTATTATGGCTCAATTGAGAGTGAAGATGATATGGTGAAAGTCCCAGCCGGTATTCATGATGTTATAGTTTCTTCCAAGGGATATGAAGATGAAAAAGTAAACCTGACACTCTCCTGGAAAGAGAAAAAGTATATTAAAGTAACTTTGAAAAAAGCCAAACCTGAGTTTTATATAATCCTTCCCTATTCTACCTTCTCTCCAAATGGAGATTGGTACAGAGATTATCTTGACATTAAAATTTACGCCTCACAACCTGCAACAGCAACAGTTCTTATAAAAAATCCTGAGGGCAAAGTTTATATGAAAGACCAGATACATCTGGACTTCGGAATAAATGAATTAAAGTGGGACGGAAAGAATGCTCCAGATGGAAAATACATATTAGAAGTAAACTATATAAATCTCATTCAAGAAAGAGAAATATCACTCACAAGAGAAAACTACACATATAGAAAAGAGATAACTCTTACAACGATAGCCCTGCTTTCAGCTGCGATATTGACGCTACTTTATCTCTCAAAATAACTATTTATCCCAATTACACTACAATAACTATGTCTTTATCCTTAATTGCATTAGCAAATCAAAAACTTTGAAGGATCAAAAATTCCTATACTTTCATCTATAAATGATATTAAATAAAGCGGGCGTCCTGCCCGCTTTCACCATGTAAATGCAGTTGCTACCTGCTGGTATCCAACGCCTGAGGTTATAAAGATAACCACCTTTTCATCCATGTTTTTCATTCTACCCTCTTCTATCGCATCATGAAGAGCCATATAAACACAAGCTGACCCAGTGTATCCGTACTTTTCCATAACCATATGAGTTTTTTCAAGGGGAAGATTTAATTTCTCCATCACCTTTATTATGCTCTTTTTCCTAACTTGAGTAAAGAATATCATACCAATATCTTCCTTATCCTTTCCAAGCTTTTTCATAAGTTTTTCAATAAGCGCAGGCCATCCTTCTTCATTAACTTCCGCTGGATATGGAGCTATAAAATCAAGTTTATGGAGTCCCTTTTCAATTGCCTCGATATTCATTTTTCCTGCACCCATATATATACCCCAGTTATACCACCAGGAACCGTCTGTTATCATTTCAGAGCCCATATATCCTGGCTCATCAGAAGAAGTTAATATAACAGCACCTGCTCCATCGGAAAACAGTGCTTCCCAAGCATATTTCCATGACAAAAATTTTGTCATCGCATAAGTTCCAATTACAAGGACATTTTTATAGTCACCAAGTGCAATATACCTTGAGGCTATATCCAAAAGAAGTGCTCCATTTGCACATGAGGCATTGACATCAAAAGCTGGAACTTTATGTTCATTCAAACCAAGAAGATATTGGACTTTCGAAGCTGTAGGCGGAGTAATAGCTTCTGGTGTATCGGTACCAACAATTATAAGATCGATATCTTTCGGCTCAATTCCTGCCCTTTCTATTGCCTGCTTTGCAGCCATAGCAGCCATATACGCAGGCGTTTCCTCATCCGAAGAGAGATGCCTGTGGTTTATGCCAATAACCTGTGAGTAGTGTGGGTCAATTTTCATATGGGTAATCTTTTCAAATTCCTCATTAGTCATAATCTTTTTTGGCACATAAATACCTGTTGAAAGAATCTTTGCATATTTCATGAATCCACCTCCTCAATAAAGTTTTTCAAAATCTTGATGACATTGTCGGGAACAACAATCTGTGGAACATGACCACAGCCCTTTAAAACCTGTTCTCCTGCTTTCAATAATTGTGAAGTTTTTCTGAATTCCTCACTTGTAATCAGAGGATCGTTATCACATCTTATGATCAATATCCTTACATTCAAATCTGGTATTTGAGATGATAAATCTTCAAGCAGGGCCCTAGGATTACCGGTGAATCCTCTTTTATCCATGTTCAGCACATCAAAAACTATTTCTCTTGCAAGTTTTTTATCCGGTACAACCGGATATATATACCTTTTCACCATGGAAAAACTCCTTTCGTAAAGTTTCAAAACGGGGAAAGCTTCTTCTGGAGTTTTGTAACCATCTACAGGTGATGGAGAAATTAAAACGGCACCAATTACACCACTGCTATTTTCTGAAAGCATTTTCAAAATAACCGATGTTCCCATTGAATGACCAACAAGTATCGTTTCTTTGTATCCCATAACATCTATGAACGATCGTAGATATTTAGCGTAGTTTTCAAGGTTAATTGGCAAATCCGGTTTGCTTGAGTGACCAAATCCCGGCAAATCAATGGCTACCAATCTCCAGGGAAGATTCCACTTTAGGAAAACAGGTTTAAACCATCTCCATGATCCCCAATTTCCATGCACCATTATAATAGTGGGATTCTTACCATCTTTCACAACAAAATGAACTTTCCCAAAAGGAGTTTCAACGAATTTGCCAACTGACTTTGAAAATTTCTTCATAACATAGGTAATGGGAGATTCGATCCACCTGTAATAAAAGATTTTAAGGTAATAATAAATTCCCTGCGGAAAAAGCAGCATAACAACTATTATCAAACCACCAAAGAGTATTGAAAGGGATATATTGGATCTGCTTAAAAAGAATGGAATGACAGTGTATACAGCCGCTCCAACCACCGATCCACCAACACTGCCAAGACCCCCCACAACGATCATCGCAAGGAGTTCCAATGACCTCATCAAACCAAAATCAGATGGAGCTATATAACCAACGGTATGAGCATAAAGGCCACCAGCAAGACCTCCAAGAAATGCACTTAAACTAAAAGAGAGAAGCTTATACCTGGGTACATCTATTCCAAAAGAAGCAGCAACAATCTCGTTTTCTCTTATCGCCTTAAAAGCTCTTCCCGTTTTTGAATTCAAAGAAAACTGAAGTAAAGTGATGACAAAAATGGTTATAGTTAATGTGGTGTAATAAGCAACAATATCGCTCATCACAGGAGAAACTTTAAGCCCGATATGACCTCCTGTGATCTTCATCCAGCCAAAAAGCTGCTCTACAGAAACAACAAATCCCATTGTAACAATTGCAAGATAGAAACCCTTCAACCTTAAAGACGGAAAACCAAGTAAAACGCCAAAAACAGCTGCAAATATTGCACCAAAAGGAATACTTATAAATAGCGGTAGAGAAAGTTTTAAAAAAGATAATGCACTTACATACGCTCCAAGACTCATAAACGCTGCATGGCCTATGGAAACAAGCCCAGTCCAACCAGTTACTATGTTAAGTCCCATAGCTGCTAGTGTATTTATAAACATAAGAGACATGATCATCAATATAAACCCGTTTTTAAAAAGTATAGGAAAAATATATAGAGCCGCTAAAAGAAGTATCATCATAATTTTTCCAGCTTCCTCCTCCCAAAGAGCCCTTCCGGTTTAATAAGCAAAACAGCAACTATAAAAGCGAGTGATATTGTTGGTTTAAATGCGTTCCCAAGCTGATCACCAACAAATGTTTCCAGAATCCCGAGCAACATTCCTCCGAGTGCAGCTACAATCAAACTTTCAAAACCACCAAGAACTGCTGCGGTAAATCCTTCTATTTGATAATGAATCATCATTCCTGGAGAAATATATGTTTTTGGTGATGCAAGTATAGCCACAACCGCTGATAAAGATGCACTTATCATCCATGCAATCGATATTATGAGATTTGAGTTTACACCCATAAGTTTTGCTGTTTGTTCATCTTGTGAAACAGCTCGCATAGCAAGACCAATTTTTGTAGATTTTAAAAGAAGTGCCATAAAAACAGAGAAAATTGCAAAAATGGTTATAACCAGCAAATCCTGCCTCCTCAAAAGAACTAATCCACCTGCTATATGGAACACAAATGGCCTCCCTTTCACTAATTCTGGAAAAGCCTTATAATCAGCTCCGAATATTTGCACGGCTATACCCTCAAAAACCATCATTATTCCCAGAGTTACAATGAGCATGGAACTGTGTGATATTCCTTTCAACGGTCTCATAGTAAATCTATTCACGACATATCCCATCGAAGCAGCTACAGGGATAACAAGAAGCATGGAAGCTAAAGGGCTCATTCCTTTTCCTAAAAAGAGTAATGCAATATACGCTCCCATCATTCCCATATTTCCATACGCAAAGTTAACTATTCCAGAAACTTTGTACACAAGGACAAGTCCTATTGCTACAAGTGAATAATAAACTCCAACTACACAGCCAAGGATAATCTGATTGAGTATCACAACTTTACCCCTCCAAGGTAAGCCTTTAAAACCTCTGGATTGTTTCTAATCTCATTTGGTTTTCCCTCTGCTATCTTCTTTCCAAAATCCATCACCGTTATAACATCGGAGATGTTCATTACAAGCTTCATATCGTGCTCTATCATTATTACAGTTATATCCATCTCGTTTCGAATTCTTTCTATGATTTCCAAAAGCCATCTCGTTTCGCTATCACTTAACCCTGCAGCCGGTTCGTCCAGAAGTAAAAGGGAAGGCTCAGGCATTAGAGCCCTCCCAAGTTCCACCATTTTCTGTACCCCGTAAGGAAGATTTGCAGCATAAACTCCCATCCTGTTTTTTATTTCAAGAATGTCAGCTATATAGTATGCACGCGACAATGCTCTTCTTAATTCACGTTGATATTTTTTGCCTGCAATTATCTCATCGACAAAACCATGTTCATACTTTGAATGAAATCCCACGAGGATATTGTCAAGCACCGTCATGTATTTGAATAATGCCGGGTTTTGAAAGACTCTCGATATACCGAGCGATGCAATTCTATGAGTCTTCAGCATTGTTATATCCATCCCTTTGAAAATCACTCTTCCTGAATCCTTTTTTACTATTCCATTTATAGCATTAAAAACTGTCGTTTTCCCTGCGCCATTCGGACCTATGAGTGCATGAAGAGTCCCTTTTTCAACATTCATATTAAGACCATCAACAGCTTTAACTCCTCCAAAACTCACGTGCAAATCCTCTATCTTGAGTATTTCCATTTCAATCCTCCAATCCCATAAGAGGTGTTATGGGTTTAAATAATCCGCTCTCTATCTTTATAAAGTACATTGTAGATTTACCTCTTCTTTTGTTAGGACCGTAAGAAATATCTTTTGCCATTATTCCGTTCCAGTGATTAAAGCTCTCCAGGGCTTTTACAAGTTTCTCCCTTGTAGGATTTTCTCCCGCCTTTTTCAGTGCTTCTGTAAAGACTTCTGCAGCTATAAATCCAGCCACTGCATAGGATGATGGAATTTCATTTGGATAGGACTTTTGGTATATTTCAGTGAATTTTTGATAATCTTTCGTGTACTCTGGATTGTCCTCTGAAGGTATTGGAACCCATCCTGTCACAATTACACCTTCTACATACTCTTTCCCAAGACTTACGAATGCAGGGTCAGCGTTAGGATATATGGTCACTATCGTTCTATCATAGCCGTAATCCTTTAAAGTTTTGATCCATCTAAGTGTATCTGTTATAAATCCATATATCACAACAGCATCGGGATTAGCGTTCAGTACTTTTAAAGCTAATGAACTGTAATCAGTTTCAAGGGGGTTGTAAGGAAGTTCAAGTTTTGGCGACATAGAATACTTGGAAAGACGTTTTTTCACACCGCTAAGTCCTTCATTTCCAACATCGTTGTTCATGTAGAGGATGGCTATAGATTTCTTTTCAAGCTTCCCAACGAGGAATTTTGCTATTAACTGGCCTTCAAGAAGGTAATCTGGCTGAACAGGAAAGACATACTTCTTTGGGGGATTGGATAGTTTTGAAGATCCCGATCCTTGGTAGACAAATGGAACACCTTTGGAATTAAGGTAATCCATGACAGCAAGACATCCGTAGGTCCCAAGCCCTCCAACTATGGCAAAAACTTTATCTTCTTCTACCAATCTCTTGACTTCTACAACTGTTTTCGATGGATTAAGCTGATCATCAGCCACGATGAGTTCTATTTTTCTTCCATGAACCCCTCCGTTTGAATTTACCCAGTTGAAGTAAGCCTTCATACCTTTTGTCATTCCCTGACCTATAACAGCGTAAGGTCCTGACAATGCTTGAAATGTTCCTATCACAACTTTGTCAGGGTAAATCCCATCTTCTGCGAACAACAAAGCCATGGCAAAAATCACTATCAGAAATATCCAGAATTTCCTCACCTAAACCACCTCCCCAAAATGTTCATTCTTCAAAGTACCGTTCCCCCATCAACACCGATTACCTGTCCTGTTATGTAGCTTGACTCATCACTGGCTAAGAAAAGATAAACCTTCGCGACCTCTTCTGGCTTTCCAAATCTCTTTAAAGCAATCTTCTGCTTGAACAGATCCTTAAGTTTATCTGGTATCTTTTCAGTCATGCGTGTTTCAATAAATCCCGGTGCCACCGCATTAACTCTTATTGCAGCTCCCTTTCTGGAGAACTCCTTTGCCCATGTTTTGGTCATCCCAATGACCCCAGCCTTTGTAGCTGCATAATTTGTCTGACCTATGTTTCCATATATTCCAACCACAGAGGAAGTATTCACAATGCTTCCTTTACCAATCTCCAGCATATATGGATACACCACTTTTGTCATGTTAAAAACACCCTTTAGATTGACATTAATTACAGCGTCCCAGTCCTTCTCTTCTAACTTTTCTATGAGAGCATCTCTGGTTATTCCAGCGTTATTGATTAGTGCATCTATCCTTCCAAACTTTTCGAAAACATCATCAACAGCTTCTTTAACTTCTTCGAATTTGCTGACATCTACAACGTAAGTCGCCAGATTTTCTCTCAGGTTTCCAGCATCTTCGCTTAACTTATTAAGAGCATCTCTATTCACATCAAAAGCCGCAACCTTTGCCCCTTCTTGAAGGAAAAGAAATGTTGTTGCTCTTCCTATACCACTCGCTGCCCCTGTTATGATACACACCTTATCTTTAAGTCTCATTCGGATCCCCCCTTAATCCACATTTTGAATCAAAACAGCTGTCCCCATGCCTCCACCTATACAGAGTGTTGCAAGACCCCATTCTAAATTTCTCCTTTTAAGCTCGTAAAGCAGCGTGACTATAATCCTGTTTCCTGAGGCACCAATGGGATGTCCAAGAGCAATAGCCCCACCGTTAACATTCACTTTCTCTTTTATATGATCTTCGTTTACTTTGAAAATCCTGCTCCATTCTCTTACCACGGCTATGCTCTGCACGGCAAAAGCCTCATTAAGTTCTATTAGATCGATATCTTCAAATGACAAGTTAACCTTTTCCATCAATTTTTGAACCGCTGGCACAGGACCAAGCCCCATTTCCATGGGATCAACTCCTGCTTGAGCCCATGAGACGACCCTTGCTAAAGGTTTCAAACCGAGCTCTTCAACTGCTCTCTTTGAAGCAAGTATGGTAGCACTTGCGCCATCGTTTATCCCACTGGAATTTCCAGCAGTTACTGTTCCATCTTTTTTGAATGCAGGCTTTAAAGCAGCGAGTTTTTCAGGGGTAACATCAGGCCTTGGATGCTCATCTAGTGTGATTTCAATTTCAGTTTTTTTTGCATTGACCTTTACCGGGGATATTTCATCCTTAAATTTGCCCTTCTCCATCGCTTCTCTGGTTTTCACTTGACTCCAATATGCGAACTCATCCTGTTCTTTCCTTGTTATTCCATACTTTTCCGCAAGGTGTTCTGCCGTAAGCCCCATGTGAGTACGATTGAAAACATCTGTCAGTCCATCGTATATCATTGTATCTACAACCTCGTAATTGCCAAACTTCGTCCCAAACCTTGAACTGTATGGAATAAGGTAAGGCGCCTGCGACATATTCTCCATTCCTCCAGCTAATACGACATCCGCCTCACCAAACTTTATATCCTGTGATCCAAGCATCAAAGCCTTCATTCCACTACCACACACCATGTTCACAGTGTAAGCTGGCACTTCAACAGGAACTCCTACACCAATCGAAACCTGTCGTGCAGGTCCCATACCCTGTCCTGCCATAAGAACGTTCCCAAAGATCGTTTCATCGATCTGAGAAGGCATTATATTTGACTGCTTCATAGCAGCTTTTGCTGCTACCTTTGCAAGCTCAACAGCGGGCACATCCTTGAAAGAACCTCCAAATTTCCCTATAGGTGTTCTTTTCGCTCCAACAATAAAAACCTCCACAATCATCACCTCACAATATTCCCAATTTTTTTGCTTCCTTTTTAAGCCAATCTCTGAAATCAGGGTGGGCAATTTCTATAAGCATTTTTGCTCTTTCCCTGACGCTCCGGCCTCTGAGATGTGCTACTCCATATTCAGTTACCACATAATCAACATCCTGCCTTGGCACGGTCACAGCAGAACCCTCAGGCAAGACTGGAACGATGGTTGAAATCTGTCCTCCCTTGGCAATGGATTTGAGTGCAATAATTCCTTTTCCATCTTTGCTCATAACTGCCCCTCTATGAGTGTCAAGTTGTCCACCTGTCCCGCTATAATGACGGGGTCCTATCGATTCAGAACATACATTCCCTGTTAAATCCACCATTAGAGCTGTATTTATACTCACCATCTTCTCGTTTTGCGCTATAATGTAGGGATCATTAACATACTTTCCACGGAAGAACATCACACCAGGGTTACTATTCACAAATTCATACATTCTCTTGGTCCCAAAGGCGAATGTGCAAACAAACTTTCCCTTCCATAAAGTTTTGTTTCTGTTGGTTATTACTCCCATTTCAAAAAGATCTATCATGGACTCTGTAAGCATTTCTGTATGGACTCCTAAATCCTTCTTGTCTTTAAAAAGACGCGCAACTGCATCAGGTATTGCTCCAATCCCAAGCTGGATGGTAGATCCATCTTCCACAAGCTCTGATATGTTGTATGCAATCATCTTTTCTGTTTCTCCAGGCTGAACAGGTTTGACTTCAGGTAGTTCATAATCCACCTCGAGTATATAATCCACTTCGGTTATATGGACGCTTGTATCACCGTGAGTGATTGGAGCAGCGGGATTTACCTCAAGAATCACTGTTTTCGCTGCTTCCAGTATATCTTTTTCATAGACGATACTGGCTGAAAGTGTTAAAAAACCATGTTCATCCATGGGAGAAGCAACTCCAACAAAAAAGTCTATATTTCTTGCAGCGATCAGATCCGTACCCGCCTGGTGAAGATTGTTAGGAACATAGGTTATTGACCTTATACCTTCTTTTAATGCGTCTCTATTTGGCTTGCCATAAAACCAGGAGTTGTTCGTAATATTTGGTTCATAAGCTTTCTCTAAGAAAAATGCATAGGGTTTCATATTCAAACATGTAAAAATCTGCACATTCTTGGAATTCACTTTATGCACTTCACTTAAAAAAACCTGTGGCTCCATTGGAGTCATACCAGCCACCACAGTAGCTCCGTCTTTTATTAATTTCAAAACATCATCAATAGATGTAAGTTTTTTTCTGTAAAGTTCTTTCCACTTTTTCACAATACCAACCCCTTTATTCCTTTGTATATAAACTTAGAAAGCCTCTTTAGAGCCTTTATCTCATCAGTCTTTGTGTAAAACAGCAAATCCTCTCCCATGAAATGACCGATGCCCATTAAGAAAACGGCAAGATCTTCAACCGGATACTTAATAATCTGGCCTGTTTCCATAGAAGCATTAAGTGGTGGCAGATAACTTTCATGAAGCTTGTGGTAGTAATTCATCGCAATCTCAGGAAGTATAAATTCTGCTTCTCTTACTATCCTGTATATTCCCGAATGGACTTTAAAGAATCTTAGAAAAGCATAATATCCAGCTATTTCAGCATCTCGTCTATCACTTATACCAGATATAGCTGCTTTTATTGTGTGCCTCAACATTCTATTTATCCTGATTACTAACTCTTTCAGCACATCCTGCTTTGTTTCAAAATAAAGATAAAATGTTCCAAGTCCAACGCCAGCTAATCGTGTAATATCATATATCTGTGTCTTTCTAAAACCTTTTTCTGAAAAAAGTTTTTCAGCAGAAGAGAGTATTTTAGCTTTCGTGGTATCTTCTTCAGCTTTATTGGGAGAGATTGTAATATTAAATACTGCTTCATCAAGAACATGAACATCTGGATCTATCCCATTCCATATGAACTTAAGAAGGCAAACTCCAGAACTTTCGCTCACATTCATATTCCAAAAGTATCTCCACATAGTTAAAAATCTAACAGAACCCCAAACATACCAGAACAGCTCATCAGAGACGATTAATCCAATTTCTTTCATCTTTTTAATTAAAACGCTTTTGATCTTTTTTGGTATGAAAGCAAAAGTAAATTCAGCTTCGTGTAAAACCTTACACATTTCTGCGTTTTCCTCAACAAAAAAGACATAATCCTCTATTAACCTCGTGAGCTTACTCTCCATAGTAAAACCTTTAACCTTTAATGACTCATTAAGCTTTTTGATCCCATCCTCAAATATATGTTTCACAAGGTAATCTTTTCCTTTAAAGTATTTGTAGAAAGTTGAGTTACTTACCCTTGCTTTTCGCACTATTTGTGCTATTGATACATCCTCTATACCTTTCTTGGCAAACAGATTAAGTGCAGCTTCTTCAATCCTACTTCTTGATGAATTCAACATGCTCATACTCCTTTTTATAAAAGCTATGAATCATTATTACCTAAAGTTGTTATTAAGATACTACTTGTTCATATAGTAGCACTT
>JAGHBG010000188.1 GCA_021161105.1 Thermotogaceae bacterium
GTTAATTACATTTTGGGGTCTTATTAACTCCTAAAAGTTGATCACAACTTAAGATATTAATGGTTGGAAGCACAATATGAAATCAAAAATAGCAACTAAACGTAAATTTTAATGAGGGAGGAAAGGAAAATGCGTGAGGTCAAAATTAAGATAAAAAATAGAACTGGATTGCATGCAAGGCCTGCAGCAAAGTTCGTCGAAACTGCCAAAAAGTTCAAATCAGACATTACTGTATTCAAGGGGGACAGATCCGCTAATGCAAAGAATATCCTCCAAGTTTTAGCATTGGGCATTGATTGTGGAGACGAGATTATATTAAGGGGAGAAGGAGAAGATGAAGAAATAGCAGTAAAAGAACTGGTGTATCTTTTAGAAAATGTGTTACCTCAAGAGGATACATAAGGTGGATGTCAACTATGTTAGGGACAATTTTATTATGTTTAAACTGCCCAGAGCACCAGAAACGGGCAGTCCTAGAAAAAATTATCTCTTTAGCATCGTTGAAATTTGATCTTATTGCATGGAATAAAAATACCTACAAAACATTTGTTGATGTTCCTAGCTTTGATGAAATTGTTGCTAATAATATAAACTTTGTACTGAATACAAACAAATATGAAACTGGGATAAATTCAAGTTTTATTATCAAAAAAGAAGAAAGTACTGCAATAACTGCTATTGAAGGACTTCCAAAGACGCCCCTTAAAGAACTCTCAGAAAAACTCTGGCAGATTTTCCAAAGTACGGGTTCTGAAAATGACTTTGCCAAAAGGTTAAAAGATGCTTTAAGTCGTGAAACTGGCGCATTCTCAATTGTCGGTTACTTTAAAGAAAGGGAAGAAGAATTTTTAATAGCCTTTTCGACATATAGAGACATATTTATTGATCAAAATGGAGAAAGTGTTTTTTTAACTACGATTAGCGAGCTAGCTCCAGAAGAAGTTTATATGCTCCCACCGAATTCTTTAGCATTTTGGTCGTCACAAAAGCGAACATTTATAGGAACCAAGAAAAAAACGAGAATAAATCAGCAATTTAAACACCATATGATAAGGGAAATATATGAGACCCCGTACGTTTTAAAGAGAATATACTCCCTTAAAGACTATCCATCTATACAGCTGGCAACGGAAGTGATCGAAAACACTGAAAGAATATGGGTTGCTGGAAGTGGTTCATCTCTAAACGCAGGGCTTGAATTCCAGTATTTCCTTCCAGAACTTGATATAATTGCGATTCCTGCATTTGAATTTAAACTACACAAGCTTTCATCCCTTGATAAAGGTGACACAGTAGTAGCAATAACACAATCTGGAAACACATGGGGAGTTCTGGAAGTTGCAAAAGAATCTAAAAAAAGATGGGCAAATGTAATATCGATTACAAATAATCCGTCCTTGGGTAAAGTAACAAAGTATTCAGATGTCATCATTCCAATATTGGCTGGACATGAAGCAGCAATTCCTGCTACAAAAAGCTTTACTGGGACTTTAGGAGTTCTTTATCTGCTATCTCTAACTTCCAAGAAAAAGCTTGGTTTGATTAATGACGATGAAATGGAAAAGAGGTTGCAGAACTTTTCAGATTTCACGAACAAATTGCCTGATATGCTTCCCCAGTATGAAGCCTCAGCAAAAACAATTGCAAAATACCTCTCTAACTTGAGAGGGGGGTACATAATATCTGCTGGAATGACATATCCCATAGCTGTCGAAGGTGCTCTCAAGTTAAAAGAAGCAGCTTATTCACACGCTGAACCCATTGAGCTTGAGGAGTACCTTCACGGCCCCAGCGCAGCCCTTTCTGAGGACATGTATAACATAGTAATACAACCATGCGAAGAATTTGCAAAGAAACGATTCCTTCAGAAGTTTGAAAAATTCCATGAAAATCTAGGCCATTTTGTTGTAGTTGGGGCAACTCAAGAGGTTCAGAAAAAGGTCAAAAACACTGAAAACATCTCTCTTGTAAATATTGATTATTCCGACACAATACTATATCCCTTCCACACCGCCCTATTTATTCAACTCCTTTCTTACTGGCTTGGGGTGTATAACAACACCCCAATAGATTTCCCACGAGGTTTGGTAAAAATGGTTGAGAAATAATAACTAACAGGAGGTATGAAAGATGGAACTTTTGGATGAAGCATATTCGGTTGTTAACTCCCTATTGGAAAGGGTAAAAGAGGAAGAGAAAGAAAATATTGAAAACGCAGCCAAAATACTGGCGAACTCTCTAGAAAAGGGCGGAATATTGCATGTAATTGGGGCTGGCCACTCGGCGATAATTGGTGAAGAGCTCTCCTATAGAGCTGGAGGACTAGTTCCTGTAAACCCAATAATGAATACTGACATAAACGTTTACCACGGAGCCTTTAAGTCAACGGAAATGGAGCATGTAGAAGGATACGCAGAAATAGTGTTGAAAGCAATGGGTGTCCAAAAAGATGATACAGTACTGGTGGTATCTAGCTCTGGGGTTAACGTGTTTCCCGTAGAGACCGCTATAAAAGCAAAATCTATTGGATGCCCAGTTATTGCGATAACATCTGTGGAATATTCTAGAAGCTTAGCTCCTAGAAACAAGTATAACAAACGACTCTTTGAAGTAGCCGATGTTGTTATAGACAATAAAGTTCCAAGAGGAGACGCTACATTACAGATCCCAGGATTCGAAATGAAAATTTTCCCTGTATCCACCATTGTTGGGGCATTTATAGCTCAAGCAATCGTCGCTTTAGCAATTAAAGATCTAGTTGAGAAAGGAATCGAGCCTCCTGTATTCCTAAGTGCACACCTACCTGGCGCCAAAGAGCACAATTCTAAAGTAATTGAGAGATATAGGGCTCGTTTAAAATATCTATAGGGGGTGAGAATATGTCGAAAGTAATTTTAACCAATGCAAGAGTAATAACTCCCTTTGAAGAAATTTATCCCGGAACTGTAGAGATTGAAAACGGAATAATAAAAAAGGTTTACGAAGGGAGGACTTCTGGCGGAGAGAACTTAGAGGGTAAGATAGTTGCTCCCGGATTCATTGACGTGCATACTCATGGGATAGGGGGATTTGATGTCACATACAGTGCTATGGGAGGATCGGAGCAAGAAGTTGAAGAAACTCTAATCAAAATGAGCGAGAAGTATTTAACGCACGGGGTGGTATACTTTCTTCCCACTACTGTGACAGCTTCTCATGAAGTCCTTTTGACGGCGGCTAAGGGAGTTAAAAATGCAGTCAGTTATCAAAAGGATCAACTAACAGGAGCAAAGATTGGGGGATTACATTTAGAAGGACCTTATATAAATAAGGAAAAGAAAGGAGCCCAAAATCCAGAGTTTATTCGTCTTCCCAACATCCAAGAGCTTAAAGAATACTGGAAGGCTTCTGAAGGCAACATAAAAACTATAACAATTGCTCCAGAATTGGAAGGAGCACTAGAGTTCATCCAGTACGCAAGAAGGCTAGGAGTCTCTGTGTCTTTAGGGCATACAAATGCTACGTATGAAGAGGCAAAAGCCGCAATATACGCAGGAGCAAACAGAGCAAGTCATTTGTACAATGCCATGAGACCCATAAATCACAGAGATCCTGGAGTAATTGTGGCGGCACTAGAAAGCCCGCAGGTATATGTGGAATTAATAACAGACCTAATCCACCTCTCCCCAGAGATTATCAAACTTACTGTAAACCATACAGGAATTGAAAGGGTTGTCGTAATTACTGATTCGATTATTGCAACCGATTTACCTGATGGAGAGTATTCTCTAGGAGGGTTGAAAGTAATAGTCAAAGATGGAATTTGCCGCTTAGAGGACGGCACACTCGCGGGGAGTACCCTAACTATGGACAAAGCCCTAAAGAACTTGATTCAAATAGGATTTTCTCTAAAAGATGCTATTAGAGCTATGACATATAATCCGGCAAGAGCTATAGAAATTCACAAACGTGGAGCAATACTAGCAGGATATTCAGCTGATCTAGTTGTTTTGGACGAGGATTTAAATGTGGACTCAGTATACATAAATGGAAAGTGTGCTGACTGAATACATCCTAGTACTAAGAGAATCAGATATGGATAAATCTTAAATACTTATGATAACCAGGTATATATGGGTGGTTAATACGAAAATAAATCTCAAAGAGATAATTCGTAAAGAGTTCCAAAGCAACAATATACTAAAAAATCCCAGTGTTCTTACTGAGAGCTATGTCCCAGAATACCTCCTTTTTAGAGAGAATGAAGTAACTGAAATAGCGAGACATTTCGGTAGATATGCAAGGGGAATTCACCCGGGCCACCTATTAATTCATGGTCCTCCGAGTACTGGAAAAACTCATGCAATAAAGCTTGTCATAAAGACATATACAGAATTTGTAGAAGAAAACGATATCAATTCAAAGATATTATACATAAATTGCAAAGATAGAACATACTATCAAACATTGATAACACTTTTGCACAACTTGGGTATAAATTTCCCAGAGCGGGGATTGGGGATTGGAGAAGCCATTGACGCCCTTGTTACCTATCTAAAAAATAGCGAAGAAAGACCTATTTTTGTTTTTGATGAAATAGA
>JAGHBG010000169.1 GCA_021161105.1 Thermotogaceae bacterium
AATGGGGAGTATTTTTTCTATTTATAGCTATCTTTATTGCCTTAATTTTATATCTCCCTCTCAAAACAAATGTTGTATCGTGGCTTGTGGATGCAAAAGAGAAGAATGATTTCTTAAAAGCTTTATATAACACCACATATTATGTTATATTAACTGTTCCTATAACTCTCGCAATTTCCCTTGGGGTGGCGCTTCTTCTTAATAAAAATATACGGTTCAGAGCAGCTTTCAGAACAGCATATTTCATACCTTTTGTTACCTCTGTAGTCGCTATCTCACTGGTATGGCAATGGATATTTAATGATGATTACGGACTTTTAAATTATATTCTAAGCTTTTTTAACGTAGACAAAATTGCCTGGCTCAAGGACGAAAAGTGGACTATTCCAACAGTCGCAATTGTTTCTATTTGGAAAACGGTAGGCTACGATGCTGTAATATTTTTGGCAGGCCTTCAAAACATAGATAAGTTTTATTATGAAGCTGCCGATGTTGATGGCGCAAATTCATTTCAGAAATTTATGTACATAACATGGCCACTACTTTCTCCAACTACCTTTTTCTTGACCATTGTTTCGTTCATAGGTGCTTTTAAAGTGTTCACGCAAGTGTTTGTTCTTTACCAGGGACTTCCGGGTCCATACAACAAATCAGGACTTACTATGGTTTATTATGTGTTTGACCTCTTTTATAATCAACAAAGAATGGGACTTGCATGTGCAGCGGCATATCTTTTATTTGGGATAATTCTTATATTTACAGTTATTCAATATGTTGTTGGAAGGAAAATGGTTGAATACGTTTCATGAATTTTTGAACAAAATTAAATTGATAAGGTCTTACCATACATGGGGGATTTTTGACAATATCTAATGTGGAGGTGGAATAATGAAGGTCAGAAAAGCTCAAACTGATTCTACAACTCTTATAATTATCGGCGCAGGTGCACTTCTTGCAGTAGCAGCCGTTTTCGGGATTTTGGCTTTCACAGGATTCTTTTCTCCCCTTAAACCAGTGAAAGTTGGGGGGGTAACGGTAGCGCAGGTGCCAAAAACAGCGGTTGTAGAATGGGTAAACGAGACACAATCAAAAAGGATAAATGATGTATATAAAAAATACGGCAGGCTCATTACAGAAACAGGTGAATCAGCACTTAACTACGAAGCAGCAAGGGTAGATGGCATAGGGAAACTGGCAGAAAGATTAAAGGTATTTGTTGAACGATTTACCGAGTATGCAAAAGCAGGTCTTGCAAATTCAGTCACTGCAGTTGATGAAAAGAAAAAACAAGAAGCTGTTGAAAAAATTTCAACAGAAGTTTCTAGAATGGTTCAAAAAATGATTACAAGAACCAATGTTGTAGGAGCTGTTGAAATAGTGCATTACAGAATAGGAGATGCATACTACACAATAGTTCTTCTTGACCCTGAGGCTATTTACCAGGCTATAAAGGCTCAAGAAGATGTTATTCAGGAACTTGCAAGGAAGTATGGTGCTCAATCTGAAGCGGTGTTTGATGCTACAAGAAATGCTCTCGATGAAGCATACAAAGGAACCCCTCTTGAGAATAATCAATAATTAAGATTTCTCAATTCCTCGCATAAAATTAGCCGGGCATGTTGCCCGGTTTTTTAAGGAGTTTTTAATGGGAAGAGTCATGTATGGACTGGCAAGCAATATTTTGGGGTTTTATTGGAGGAGTGCTTGCAGCGTTTTTAGTTTTATTCTTTTTCCCTTCTGATTATTGCCTACATAATTATAACATCTCTTCTACCACCATTTTAAAGATAGAAGACATTCCAATTGCTTCTATACCCAAAGCTGCAGTTGTTGTGTATAAAAACTCATCTGTAATTGATAAGCTGCAATACCTGCAAAAAACGAAAAGTGGATACATATTCCAAAGTTGCGTACGTGGAAGTGAAATTGCAGAAGAGGAACACTTCAAAGAAGCTTATGAGAAAACTCTTTTGGAAGTTTCTATGTTTTTAAATAGTAGTGTAAAGTCTACTACACTTTATCAAAAAACTCAAAATAAGGAGTTTTTCAACAAAGTTTCGGAAGTTTTTTCTTATAGTGTAACCTCCGGTTCTCAAATACTGGCAAAGTATAAATATATAGACAGTGTTCTTGGCTATGATTTTTGTGTAGTAACCCTGTATGATCCACAAGAAGCCTTTAAAGCTCATGAAGTTCAAGAAAAGATCAAAGCCATTTCTCAGAGATATGGAATTGATTGGAAAGAATTTATTAAAGAACTTCAAGACGCCATGAAAAACACCTACAATAGATAAAAAATAATTATCCCAATGCAACGTCAAGAAGCATCATCAATGCAAATCCTGCCATGAAACCAAGGGTGGATAAGGGGGAATATATCAGAATTACCCTCATTTTGGGATTAAGGGCATAAGGCTCTGGATTCCTATGCCAAGTGCCGGTGTAACTGCTCCAGCAAAACTTTGTGAAATTCCATAAGATAGCGATGCTTTAACACTACCAAAAGCCACTTCACCAATTATACCTTCGGGAATGTTATGAAGTGTTATTGTCAATATTAAAAGTGTTGTTTTCTTCCAGTGTGTCTTTATACCTTCAGGGTTTTTTCCGCCAAAATGAAGATGTGGAAGAACAGCATCTATCAATCTAAAAACCAATCCTCGTTTCTCGGATACTTCGATTGAAGGTTTAAGAAGAGAAAAGTAACCAGCTGTCGTCATACCCCGGGTGAACAAAGCCTACTTAATCATATGAAGAAAGTAAACATTCACACTTTCACACTCCAAAAACTTCCTTAGAAGCTTTTACAAACTCTTTTGTCATATCATCAAAAAGATTAACTATTCTAACCTTCTTCAAAGAGGAATCAGGATTCTTCTCAAAAAATTCTTTAATAGCTTGAAGCATTGCAACTGTACCCAAATTCTTTGGATAGCCAAATATTCCCATACTTATTGCTGGCAGGGATATACTCTCCAAATTTAATTCGGAAGCTTTATTAAGCGAATTATAAACAGCACTTTTCAAGAGTTTCTCTTCATCGTTTTTCCCACCTCTCCATACAGGTCCCACAGCATGAATAACATACCTTGCTTTAAGCTTCCCTGCACCAGTAACAGCTACTTTCCCTGTCGGAACAGGCCCGTTATTTTTTACATATTCATCAGATTCTCTTTGAATTTCATAACCACCTGCTTTAATAATTGCTGCTGCAACTCCCCCACCGTGCGAAAGGTAAGAATTAGCTGCATTTACAATAGCGTCAGTATCCTCATCTGTAATATCTCCAGTTACAAGTTCTATCTCTCTATCTTTAAATAATATAATC
>JAGHBG010000239.1 GCA_021161105.1 Thermotogaceae bacterium
CTATCAATACCCTTTTCACAAGCCCTCTGAGTTTTAACTCTTGCATTATAAGCCCCGCTTCTATGGTCTTACCGAGTCCAACTTCATCTGCCAGAAGAAACCTTATCCTGTCTCCAGAAATTGCTCTCTGAACAGTCCTAATTTGGTGTGGCAGGGGAATAATTGAAGAATTAAGGGGCGCCAATAAAACATCTGTGGAATTGAATATATTCTCAAGCTTACCTGCAGCGCTGACGTAAGATAAGAAATCATCGCTAAAGAATTCCAACATTTTTGAAATTGGCAATAAACTGCCGGCAGGTATATCAATAACCTTTCCCTCAGCCGGCAGCCATACCCTTGCCATCTCATATCCAAACATTTTTCTTTCTTCGAGCAATACACAAGGTTGCTTTTTCTCCTCAAGCCAGTACCACTGCTTCTCCATATGCTGTTTATTCCTCACCAAGTCGTGTGCAAGCGTTGTCGTAATACATTAAGAGTTTAGGATCTTCCTGGATTATCCTATCCGGCAGTTTGTTTGCAACTTCAATTATCGTCTTATAATCTTTCTCACTCCATGCTTTTTTGAATCCAACTCTTACCGCTTCTGTTCTGAAAAGCCTGAGTTTCCTTCCTTGATGCTTTCTATATTCTTCAAACTCTTTAAGAAGTGCCTTTTCTCTAAGGCGTTCAAGGTCTTGAGCCCTGTTGGGATCAGGAACGTACCATCTATCTTTTGCTTTCTCTTTGAGAAAAGCATCTGCTGTTTCCGGTGTTTGACCCTCCATTCTCTCTCTCAAAGTCGAGCTTTTCAACATCCATGACCATATCTGCTGTGGAATTGGACCGGTGCCGTCATATTTTAAGAAATTCTGTTCCAGCAGTTCCGAAAGTTCCATTTCTTTCTCGTGCTTTGCCCAACTCCGAGATATCGGCATAAATTGTGGTTGAAGTTCCTGGAAGGTTTGAGGCTTGTTTTGTAGCTGAAGTCTAAGCCACTGGATTGCTGATTCTTCATCTGTGACAAACATAGAAATCTGCCTTAATTCACTAACCTTTATTCGTTTACTATCGTATTCAGTTACCTGATCTGGCAAGAAGAACATACCATCTCTTTCCGGAAACCTTTCCCTAAGACCCTTGTAAAATTCTGCTGCCGACATGGGAACTCTTTTTCCTCTTTGTATGTGGAAAGCAACCATTCTGTCGTAGAGAAGATAGTCAGTTCTTTCAACGATTATTTCAGCAGTTCCGTTTTTTTCAACAAATACTGGTAGTCTTTTCAAATGTTCTCTCACAAAGTCCCAAACGCCTTCTTCAGTTCCCGCTTCAAGCTCAAACCGTTCTTCATGGCCACCGTTGGGTTTATAGGCGGAGATGATAAGATCCTGTTTCACCGCTCCGGAGCTGGTAACCTGTTTGAAGGTTCCCTGCTGTTTATCGAGAGTTCTAACATCTGCGATTACAAATCCTGCCCGCTGAATGGCTTCCTGAATGGCATTCCAGACACTGTTTTGAGAGTTATGGAATTCAACCGTCATCCATCTTCCGGGTTTCAGCACACGATAATATTCCTTGAAACAGCGTGTCATAAGCTCTTGGTATTCGAGTAAACCTTTTCGCTGAACCTTGTTTATTATCGCTTCGGGTTTGTTGCTTGTGAAAACCTTTAACCACGCTTCCCAGAGGAAATTAAGTTCTGAGTACATTAGATTTCCGCCAAAGGGTGGGTCGGTGAAGATATAGTTGATTGATGAAGATGGAATATCATGCATTTCAGAGAGACTTTGTGTTGTCACCATAACTCTCCATTCTTTTCTATAGCTTCTAATGCTTTTCATCTTTCCAGAAAAAGCTTGAATTATAGGTCTTTCTCCACTGATACTTGGAATATATAAAGTTCCTGTTACTGAACCTAAAGAAAACAAACCACCACCAGCTAAAATACGCGGAACATTCACTTTGACTTGTTTCGTTGAATAAGAAAGGCTAGACCTTATTATCGACAGAAGGTTTATAGCTAATGAAGATTCTATAGCTTTGCTAATGAATTTTGCCAACACCCACAAATTTCTCTTCGTGTAAAAATGGTGGACGTGAGTAATTCCTTTATGATATCCAGCACGCCATGTATCTCCCCACTTTTCACCTTTAAACATCATTGGATATGTCGGATACCAGTAAGGAATGTCACTGTTTTCGATGTGTTCAATTAACGCCAGATCAAAATCATCGGGAGTTTTTTCAAAGTGTTTCTTTCCAACACTGTAATTAATAAGAACTGGTACTTGCTTTACCTGTTTTATCGTTTGACCTATTGCTTTATCATACTTTGTTTCCATTACTCTATCCATTTTTTTCTTTGTTAGTGTTGCTCCACAATGGGGGCATTGAAATTCAGAAAGCACTTTACCCTGGTCTTTATCTACGGCAGCTTCCCAGAAAACAACATCACCGGAGCATTCTGGGCAGGTAAAAACATCAGACCATACTGTGTAATTTATCTTTCCCCAGGGAAAAATGTCATTTTCCTTGAACCTTTTTCCTTTTTCTTTTAGCAACTCAACGGCTTTTTGTATCCGATCAGGTGTCGGATTGTGTAAGGTTAAATACATCCAGCCGCATTCAGCTTCGACTTCTTCGAGAATTCTTTTTGCTTCTCTTACAAATGCTTCTGTATCTATAGGAGTGTTGTAGTTATATGCAATGAAAGTTGCCGCTGGTGAGAGATCATTTAAGATGGCATATCTTGGCCCGAGTTTCGAAAATGTCTTTCCTTTTTCGTCTAAGATTGTTCCGTCTTCAAGAACGGTATAGCCAAGTGATTCAACAGTTTTTTTGTCCCCACACATTTGGGCAGCAACACCTGTCATTCCCGTACCACAAAAACCGTCAAAGACGATGTCTCCAGGTTCTGTGTAATGGAGTATATACCTCATTATGGCTTTATGCGGAACCTTGGTGTGATATGAATGAGCATTGTAAATAGGATCGTTTTTGCCTTCGCTAACATCTGCTGCGAATGGTTCTCTGGAGTATTTTTCTTCAGAGTTGTACGGTTTACCATAGTGTTTCACGAAATCGCTTATAAAAGGATTAGGGCAGGCAGTGTAATAGGGTGGATCAGACAGTTTTATTATGTCTTCATCTTCTCCAATAGGAAATCCTTCGATTTTTCTAAACTCCGGGTCTTTAAGCTTTTCTCTGAGTTTCTCTTTGAAATATTCTCTTCGTGCTTCGTCATTTTCGAAGGTCAAGCCTAAGCATTCAACTTTTTCTTCCTTTGAGGTTGTTTCTAAATTTTCAAAAAGGTTTCTGCTATCATTATTCATTTCTGCGTTTCCTCCTCTCTGAGGATTATCCTTATTCTTGAGGTGTCTTTACCCTTGGATAGGTCTTTCACGAATTCTTCAAAACGTTCTTTCATCTCTTGTGGGGTAAGCGGGCTATGATCCCCAAAGAGTTTTTGAACAAGCTGTTCTGTTGTAAGCTCAACTTTTTCAAGCCCCGATAAAGCTTCAGCAACAGCTTTTGTGAATTTCGGATTGTCTATCAGTTCTTTTGTCAACACTCCTTCTGATAAGAACTCTTCGATGAGCTCTCTGTGTTCCTTATGAAGCAGTCCCATGTTTTCTTTCACTATCGGGTCTTTGAGATTGTCAAGAAGTATATTTGTCCAGTTGTCAAAGAGTTTATCGAGTTCCTCATCGAGATATTCAAGAGCTGTATCCATATCACCTTCTTGAATCTTATCGCTTGTTGGTTTGAAGTTACAAAATTCACATACTGGCGATCTTTCAAGGTCTTTATCTGTAAGAGAGTAGCAGGTTTTTAAATTGGTAAGTTTTTCTGTAAACTTATTCAATTCAGTATTTGGAAGTATTTTTATCATTGCAAGTGTGTTAAGGGCTTTGAGCCTGAAATCACTGATTAGTTTCTGCTTTCTCTCATCTTGATGGGCATTTAATCTCGCCTTCCTGTGAAATTCTTTGTATATCCTTATGTATTCTTTTTTAAGGCTGTCAAGTTTTTCGTGGATTTCGACTTCGATTTGGTTGGTCAATTCCTTTAAATTTTTTAGCTTATCGAGTGTATCGGCTTTTGTTTCATCGAATTTATTGTGCCAGCTATTCTCGGAAGGAACATATTCTTTTGCTCTTTCGAGATATCCTACTTTTTGATTTAGATCCTTTATAAAGTCAATCAATTTTTCAGCACTGCATATTTCTTTATGGTCTTTTTCAATCTTACTAAGCTCTTTATCAGAATGTCTGAAATTCCTTAATTTTCCAACGGTTGAGTATTTCTGAAGAGAATCAAAGAATTCATTTAGCGCTTTTGCTTTTTTCTTTAATACCTCAAGTATGTTTTCATTGAAAAGAGCTGTTGACCAAAAGGTTATTCCCTGACTTATTTTAGATTGAAATTTAGCCATTTTCTCAGCTTTTTCTTGTGCCTTGCTTAACATATTTTGAACAGGAGATTTTTTATCGTTTTTAAGCAATTCAACCTGACCTGAGTTTATTCCAAGAATGGTAAAAAGATGTTTGAGTTCTATAATGGGTAAACCTTTCGGATGCTTTACATTCTTGAAATTCAAAAGCTGTTCTAACGGTATTTTTGCAAACTTTTCAATATTGCTGGCATCAATTGTTTCTCCAGCGCCAAGAGATATTTCAATCTCACCCATATAAACCATGGCAGCTAATAAAATCACTATCCATTCGGTTTCGAGGTGATAAGGCCCAAAATATTCCACGCCCCCTTCATTTGTTTCAATTAGTTCGTTTCTATTGAGTACTTCGTTAATTCCCTTTTCTTGAAGTTTTGAACGTATGTACTTTATATAAGGCGATTTTGATGTATCTAAATTTCCGGATTCATCTAATAAATTGAAGGCCGAAAGAATGTCTTTCGCTTGCTTTGTAAATCTTCCCAGAGCAATTGCTTTAAGAGTGTTTTCAATATTTTGGATTCGGTTTTGAGAAGTTATACGGATTGGAAACTTAGGATAACCGATTGCGGTATCATCAAAATAATTGTTGAAAAGTGTTGAGGCTATATAATCAACTGTTTCCTTAAAATTGTCAGGCTTATGTATGAATGAACCCTCTTTTAGGACTTCGCGAAGATCCTTTTTTCTCTTTTCATAGGTTACTTCAAAAGAATCGAGAAAATGCTCATTCAACCACCTTGTCAGAGCTCCTTGAAAGCTTCGTGCTTTGTCTTCGTAGCTGGATTTGTACATCCCTGCTGTTTTGGCCAATTCTATTGCAGCCGTGTAGTTTGTCAAATCCTTTTCAAATTCTTCGCTCATCGTTTTTAAACTGAAAAACACTTCATCATCGCGGCCCTCGTCTTTGAAATCGTGGATTTTGTACATTGGAAGAAAGTATATATAAAAATCCCTGGGAGGTTGTGCATTTGAACGTTCATTTGGTTGACCAAAAAAGAGATATCCCAGTCTTGTGGTATTCTTCTCATACCAACGAAGTTCGTATTCCCAGATTTTGAAGCCAGAAACATATGGCTTGTCTGAGCATTCCATCAATTTTGCCAGAATGTCATAGTAATATCTGTTTAATTTGTCCTTGCTAAGAGTTTCAGCCTTTTTCTCAATTTGAGCATCGAAGTCTATTGCTTTTTTTAGATCCAAGTAATATTGCCCGTTTTCTTTTATGTAGGATATATACTGCCCACTCACTATTTTTATAATCTCTCTCAGAATTGTTTCAACATAAGTATGTAGATCATCCAATGGGTCACCGCCCATTTCTGCATTAACATCGAAAATGCACAAATTGTCACGCAGCTCTGTAGCGGTAAGACCTATTTTGGTCTTCATGTCGCTAGTACTGAGTCTGTGAACAGAAAGCGCATTAATGATTCTCTTTGCATTTTTGAGATACGGCTTTTTTATGTTGCTTTCAACTTTTATCATTAATTCGTCACTCTTATCCTCTGTTTCTCTTATCTCCGGAACAGCTCTATTTGCCGCATTTAATTTTATAAAATCCCAATAACTATCAAAAGAAATAATCCCTGGTTCATCTTCTGGTACCTCCTTGTCTAAAACTTTTCGTATCACTTTTGAAATTGTTTGTAAAACTTCCCTTTTTTCTATAAATCTTACTTTCTCGAACATTGTAATGAAAGCTGGATGTATAGGAAAGAGCTCAACAAAGTTCTCAAGATTCTCATTCAGAGTGCTATAAAACTTCGTGAATTTTTGCAAGTGTTCGCGAATGAAAGCTTTTTGCTTTGAATTTTTCTTTAGCAGCCTATTTGCGGTAACATACTCAATGTCTTCCCTAACTATGCGTAATTCAACGAATCTATCTTTGACCCTTCTTAGAGAATCAGAAACAAATTCAAACCTCGGGTTCTCAAAAAGCGTTTCCTGAATACCTGTGATAAATCGAAACCTCGAAGATTTACAAAATTCCCCAATTTCTCTCAAGAAATTTATATCCAAAATTATCTCTTGCTCGTTTCTGTGTCTTAGGTAATCAAGTAGTTCATCTACAACCATCAATAAACCTTGATCTGGATATTTTTCGTTAAAAAGGCTCATCATTTCTTGCAATATGCCCTTGTTATTAACAACCTGATCCATTGGGGGATAGTTAAAGTCGACATCCATCTCTGCAAGGTTTTCTTTTAATTCGCGAAGAATAATATCTCTCAGATACATTGTGGAAGTACCAATTTCTGTTCGAATTACTTTGAATTTTCCTGCTATTTTTGAAGCACTTTCTTTAACCTTATCATTCGTCAGTAAATCAACAAGGCTAGAATTTTCTGTAATTGAAGAAATAACAGCCATTAAATGTGATTTACCTGTTCCATAGTTTCCGACTACCATTAGACCTTTGTTATCTTGTGGGGTTTCAAATTGAAGGTTCTCAAAAATTATATTGTGAAGGTTGTCAGCCATTTGGTTTGAGATGACATATGTAGAAATAAAATTCGCAGCTTTGTTCTTGTCTTTAGCGTCTTTAAGTTGTGCTACCGTTTCCACAGGGTCAAATTGAATAAGATCACCATACTTCACTTGTTCTTCCCCCTTTTTTCATTTGAACTCGAGTTTTTGTATTCAAGCGACAATTTTACAAAACAATACATTCAGATTTCTTCAACAAGGGCTCATTAAAACTATCTCTTTTTCTAAATAACCTTCGAAATATTCCGGATGTCCCCTTGTTGCGTGCAACAATTTATTTCCAGTAACCTCGCCAGGCCATGTGGCAATAACAGATTTTTTTCTAGCAATATTTCGTAATGCCGAAAGGGCGCGGAGCTTTAATTCAGGTTCAAAAAGAAGCTCAATATTATCCAGAAGCAAAAAATTATTCCCCATTTCAGGAAGTCTATCGAAAAATTTCATAGCACGATATGGTCTGTCCATCATTGGTATTTCCAAAAGCGCTTTGCTCAATTCCAAATTGAGATTTACAACAGACTCATTGAGCTGTTCTGCTATTTTCTTCAAAGTATCTGTCTTTCCAGTACCATGCTGTCCAACAATTAGGTAAAGCCCCCCGGTTGGATAACCATTTCTCAACTCTCGAATAAAGCATTTCAATTCGTATTTAATTTGATAGCCCAACTTGATCACCTGAAATGAAAGTATCATTCACATATAATATTTTACATCTTTAGTTTCGCATTTTAAAATGCAAACAGTTCATGAAGGTTATTTTTTTGCATCATTAACACATCGGAGATTTTAACTATTTGAGGATGAATCAACATATATGAACCAAACTACATAAAAACCAAATGTTTAAAATGAATATTCATCTTGAAGAAAGGACATTTTAGATACTAAGAGGAAGTGGTGAGTCAATCTTTTACATAGCCCTCAGCTTCAAGAGCTGCTGATTTAATAGATAAGAAATATGATCTTTTCGTACAAAAAGAAAAATATTTTATTTGAGTAAAACAGAAATTGCAAAAAAAGATGTCAGACTCCAATTTTAGTAAACAAAGCGTATTGCTTCAGTAGTCACTTCA
>JAGHBG010000116.1 GCA_021161105.1 Thermotogaceae bacterium
CAAAGTTTGAAATGGCCTGGGCGCCTGCTGCCTCGCCCTGCAATGTATAGAAAAAATTTACGATTTGTCCCAGAGCCGATCTAAAATGTTTTGGGGCGGCGCTTTCCACCTTGCCTTCAACCCCTTTAAATCCCTGCTTTAGAATATCTTCCAGATCCCACCCAACACAATAAATCGAAAGCAGGCTTAAGTCATGTATGTGAAAATCGCCATTTTTATGGGCACGCCTGAACTCAGGAGGATAGATACGGTTAAGCCAATATTCTTTTGTAATAGCGGATGATATATAATTGTTAAGCCCCTGAAGAGAATAGGACATATTGCTGTTTTCCTTAATTCTCCAATCAAGTTTCTGGATGTAGGCATCAACAAGATCAACATTTGCTTTTGTTGCAATCTTTCTTATCTGCGCATGCTGTTCTCTGTATAGAATATAAGCCTTGGCAGTCTTATAAAACGGGGAATCTAACAACACTCTTTCAACAATATCCTGTATCTCTTCCACTCCAGGAACAGGATCAAGACGGAGCTCATGGGCTAAGGTCAGAACACGAAGGGTCATCTTTTTTGCCTCTTTTTCATCGAATTCTTCCGTTGCACTGCCTGCCTTGGCAATCGCCGCTGTAATCTTTGATGAATCGAACTTCGCAACTCTTCCATCACGTTTTTTTATTTCTTCAAGCATTTTTATTTTCCTTCCCGTCAATTTAAGTTCTTTCCAATCCGCCAACGCACTCTATCGGACCCTATCACACAACATGATGTATGTTTGTCAACAAATAAATCAATATATTGTAGTTTGGCCAGAAAACGCTACCATAAATTGCAAAGAATAACAGGTATGTAGGAATATTTTTCTGCGGATTTTTTTTACTTATCTCATGTCTGGCACTGGATGATGGCTTTGAACTTTCATCTTCCTGCTCTCAACATGTCTCATATTATGCTTTTTTATTGGAGGTGTTACCCAGATATAATCTGCAAAGGAAAGTTCGGCCCTGCTTCCTGTGGGCGCTAATAAAATGGTTCTAAAGGCAGCTCCATTACGACTAAAAGCCCGGTCAGGTATTCCGAATTTACGTATAATGTGACCATTTCCAACCAAAACCATCATCATAGACGCTTTTTTTAGATAAAGCGCTATTGATTCGGCCATTGTTTCTTCCCACACGCACTGGACCATATAGAAATGTTCAAAACTTTCTCTTCCCTTTATTTTGTGTTTTTTGAATATTTCTTCTATATATGCCCTATGATCGGCATTAGTGGTATCTATTCTTTTAGGGAGGTGCTTTTTTTCATCGTCGGATAAGCTCTCAATTCCGCCGACAGCTATTTTTGGTGGAATATGGAATGGTATGTTCAGGCCTATAAGCTTTATATGTTTTTCCTTGATAAAAGTAAGTATGTCTTTGTATAATTCAAAATTAAATTTCCAGTTCGCATACCAGTGCGTCCTTTCCAGAAACCCCTTTTCATCCAGACTGCCGGCAGACCACATATCCAGTATTTTCTGGTATGAATGATCAAAGGCTTCCATGCCGACTGCAAGTTCCGGATGCTGATTAATAAGCCCTTTAATAACCTCTAACTGGATTTTATGATGCGCTGAATCTGTGTGTTGTTCACCAATATAAATTACTTTGGCCCTGCTTAAGTCGGCAATAAGCTCTTCAAAAGATACAACCACGCTGGTTTTGGTGTTGATTATATCTCCCTCTTTAAATGACTTCGGCAAATCCTCGATTAAAAATTTTTTCGGCACTATTGCGCATCCCCATATAAAATTCATAAACGCGGTAAAACAAAAAAGCATAAAGACCGTTTTCCTGCTTAACTTCATTGTATATCCAGACCTTTGAAAAACCTTCCTTTGCATTCTGTTTTTATAATTTGACGGATTTGTAGAAAATCTATAATATTGTAATAGTTCAGCCACCCCGGTTAAATAAGTCCTATGGAATTTAACAGGGCAGATTCACCCCAGTACGATCATCTGACCTACATGGCACAGATAAACGCAGATAGGTTTAAACACAAAGAAACACAGAACATCAAGAATTATATTATGCGTCTTCACCAAAATCCCCTATTTAGAAAAGAAATTGCTCCGTGGTATGACTCGGATACAACCTGTTTGATAATGATCGGCTTTTTATTTATAATATTTTTATTCAGTATTGCCGGTATTTTTGAAGCGTATGAAAAAATTGAATATCATAAGTATGTTTGGGTCCCCGGTATTCTTCTTATAATGAGCGGAGGAATAATAATTTCAACGTCAATACGCCTGTTAAAAAGATACTACAAACAACGGGACAAAGAGGGGGGAGGTTTGTGAAAACCGCCGTTCTTTTCGCTTGACAACCTTTGATAAACATGTCTTATGTACAAAAATAAGTGGATTTATTTGCCTTATGACACCCGAGGCACGAGGCAGAGAACAATTGACAGTTTTTTCAGAAGGAGATTAGTGTTTTGGAAAATGGAATTGTAAAATGGTTTAGTGATAAAAAGGGATTTGGTTTTATTGAGCGGGAAAATGGTGGGGATATATTTGTTCACCACTCAGCTATCAACGCGTCTGGCTTCAGAACTCTTTCTGAAGGAGACAGGGTAACTTTTGATGTAGAAGAAGGCGATCGAGGACCATCCGCGAAGAACGTAACTAAGGTTTAGTCTGAAACCAATGCCCCCATTTCATCGATCAAGGGCAAGGGCATCGATCAAGGGCAAGGGCATCATGTGTTAAATAAATGAGATGCCCTTTTTTGTTTACCCTTTTTTGTTTAATAGACCCCAAAATCTTTTAGTAGATCATTAATGCCGAGTTTCCTGACCTTTAGTTTCAAGAATTCCGCAATAGTCGGTTGATAGGCCTTAACCTTGAGATACATATTAGCCTCTGTTGGCGTCTGGCTACCTTTTTTATTATTGCAGGGTTTACAGGAAGAAACACAGTTTTCAAATGAAGTTTTACCGCCTCTTGATTTAGGAATGATATGGTCAATTGTCAGTTTTTCTTTATCATTACCGCAATAGGCACACCTAAACCCGTCTCTTATGAGAATATTCTTTTTGCTGAAAGGCACTCTACTTCTATACAGGGTTCTAATAAGCTTTATCAGCTTCATAACAGCAGGAATTTTTATTAAAGCTCCTTCAGCGGTTCTGACAATTTTTTTAGAATACTTTAATACTTGCACCCTGCTTTTTACCACAAGACACATTGCTCGTTTCCAGGTTGTCACATTTAGAAATGAGTAATCTGCATTAAGCAAAACACACTGAACCATTTTATCCCCTTTTCCGTAAAGCCTGTCCTCAGCAAAAGATTATTATTAAAAATATTAACATGTATCATCATGCTAATCAAGTATTTTTTGTGCAGTTATGTGTCTAATAAAATTCTGCAACCCATTGAGCTTTTTGAAAATGAAAAATTATAAACATAAAGCGATTGAAGCGGCATCTTTTTTAAAAACATGTGTTAAGAAACCTTCTGAAATAGGAATTCTTACAGGAACAGGTCATGGAGAAAGCGCAGAAGCGCTGGACATAGATGCCTCCTTTGAATACAAAGATATTCCACATTTTCCGATCTCAACTGTTGAAAGTCATTTGGGCAGACTTCTCACAGGCAGTATGCATGGCAGGCAGATTATTGCAATGCAGGGGCGGCTTCATCTATATGAGGGGTATAC
>JAGHBG010000136.1 GCA_021161105.1 Thermotogaceae bacterium
GCATCACTTGGAATATATGTATTCAATTGGCGATTTTTGAAGGAAATACTCATAGAAGATGAAAGAGATCCCAACTCCAGCCATGATTTTGGGAAGGATATAATACCTAAAATAATATATAATGATTATGGCAAGTTGTATGCTTTTAGATATGATGGTTATTGGAAAGATGTTGGAACAATTAGAGCTTATTGGGAATCTAATCTTGAATTGACAAGACCTCTACCCCCACTTAATCTTTACGATCCAAACTGGAAGTTCTACACTCAAACCGAAGAAATGCCACCGGCCTTTATTGCAAAGGGAGCTGTTGTGGAGAACTCCCTGGTGAGTGAAGGAAGTGAGATAGAAGGACAGGTTTTTGGCTCTGTTATATTTCAGGGTGTAAAGGTTGCAAAGGGAGCTTTTGTAAAGAATTCGGTTGTAATGACAAAGACAGTTATAAAAGAAGGGAGTAAAATAAAGAATGCGGTTATTGCCGAAAATGTTGTTATAGGAAATGATGTTGTTATTGGAGAAGGGGAATATAAGGAGAGCCTGCTCGACCCGAGAATATACAACAGCGAAATAACAGTTATTGGTATGAATACTAAGATCCCGGATGGAGCTATCATTGGAAAGAATGCTGTTATAGGGCATGATGTGAAAGAGAGTGATTTCAAAAAGCTTAATATAGAGTCGGGGGAGTTTGTTTTAAGCAAGAAGGAGTGAGAAAGTTTTGGATTACTATTTCATAAAAATGAGAGTAAGGTCAAAAGCAACTGCTGAAGATTTAATGGGTTATCTCTTCGGAAGGGCTGCAACAGAACCACAGTATGATTTTATAGTTGTTCCTGCAAGGTATGCTAATGCCATAAATATACCCCTTGATCTTGAATATAAAGACTTTATGGAAAGGTTTAAAAAGACCAGGGATAAAGTTTTAAATGAAATTCCAGAAGCAGTTGAACTTACCGATAACTTTTTAAACATGGTTAGATTATACATAGGAAAGAAAGGAAGGGAAGTTTTTAGTGCTGAACTCGCAGCAGCGGTTGAGCGTGAGGATGGAGATCTTCTTCATGCAGCGCTGGAAGAACTTATGAGAAATTGGTCAAATAGGATAGAAATGAAGATCTCCTTTAAATCAATGACGCTGGAAGAGCTGTCTGTAGAAAACTTTCTTTCTCAAATGGAAGATATATCAGAAGAGAATATTATAGAAGTTTTGAAAAGACCAGATGTTAAGGACACGCCTGAGATATTTCCGATTATCGATCCCATTTATGGTAAATCTATAACCGAATTTGATATAGGAGATAAGATATTTTTTGTTGTGCTCAATCCAGGTTCGGAGGAATATAGAAAAAAACTCGAAACATCTTTTCCATCCAATTTCAAAAATGGTGAAACCGTCCAACCTTTTGTAGGAACTCTTATATCAAAGGAACTTATCGTGGGTAAAAGAGGAGGAAGATATTTACTGATAAAAGTTGATATGGGGAAAGGAGTAATAGGTAAAGGAATAGTGTCGCCTTCTTTAAAGATAATGGAGGATGTTGAAAGGTACGCGGAAAAATATACAGCTTCATCATCCGATGAGGAGCTTTTTAAGAAAGTGGGAAGGGTTGCAAAAGAAGTTTTGAAAGAGACCCCATCATCGAATGTTAAACGTGTAAGGAAAACAAAGGTATCAACATCTACTGTTTATACCAAAAGTACAGGTGTGGACTTCTTTATTGCTCTTCTTGCCACACTTCTTGTTATTGGCTTGATCCTGATAATTTCGTACTATTTCTTTTAAAGGAATTGATCGTGGATGACGGATATAGAAAAGGAGTCTGTTATAGAATTTTTGAGAAAAGAAAATCTTTGTTGCAAAAATATAGAAACTTTTTTTATATCGCTTGTCCATAGTTCGTACGCCAACGAGCAGCTTCAGGCTGGAAGAAGCGATATAACTTCAAATGAAAGATTAGAATTTTTGGGAGATGCCGTGGTTGATCTTGTTGTTTGCGATCTTCTGTACAGAAAATACCCAGACGCCTCAGAGGGTGAAATGTCGAAAGTAAAAGCTGCTGTGGCCAGTGAGAAAATATTGTCCATAATGGCTAAAGAAATAAATCTTGGAAATTATCTGTTTCTTGGAAAAGGTGAAGAAAATACGGGTGGAAGAGACAGAGATTCCATATTAGCGGATGCCTTCGAGGCTTTTCTTGGTGCCGTGTATATAACTTACGGTCTTTCTAAAGTAAAGGAGATTTTTGATAAAAGGTTCAGTCACTACATTTCTCTTGTAATGAAAGGGAAACTTCTTTTTGATTATAAAACAGCCCTTCAGGAACTTACTCAAAGAGTCTTGAAAGAACTTCCAGAATACAAGGTGGTTCAGAAGAAAAACAATGCCTTTGTCGTTGAAGTTATTATAAGCAACAAGGTAATGGGAAAAGGAACCGGGAGGTCGAAAAAAGAAGCAGAAAAAGCTGCTGCTGAAGCTGCATATAAGGCATTGCTAAGAGAAAGGAAATAGAAAATTGTCACAAACCAGAAGGGAAAATCTCTCCATTTGTTGAATTGTGATAATTTTTTGAAGAAAAATGAAGGTAGAAGGCGAAAAGCCCGAGGTGATGTAATGAATGAACGTCTGAAGATAATACCCGTCTTTCTTCCGTATGCTGGGTGCAGGCACCGATGCGTTTTTTGCGATCAATTCGGTTCAACAGGCGTGTCTAAAAGGCTTTCCCCGAAAGAGTTAGATAAAATTATAAGAGAATATCTTGAAACGTCTGATGAATATGAAGCTGCGTTTTATGGTGGAACATTCACGGGGCTCGATATAGAAACACAGAAAGAGTATTTAAAAGTTATCAAAAAGTGGATAGAAAAGGGAAATATAAAATATGTAAGAATCTCTACCAGGCCCGATGAAATTGATGAAAATATAGCCGGGTTTTTAAGAAAGAACGACGTTAAAGTAGTAGAAATAGGTGTTCAATCCATGAACGATAAAGTGCTTGAAGCCTCAAAAAGAGGGCATGCTGCAGAAGATAACAAAAGAGCCATAAAGATCCTGAAAAATTACGGATTCATAGTAGGTGTCCACCTTATGACGGGACTTCCAGAAAGCACTTGTGAAAGTGATACAAGATCTGCAAAGATTGTAGCTGATCTTGGTGTTGATACGGCCAGAATCCATCCAACCCTCGTTTTCAAAAATACAGAACTTTACAGGATGATGGAAAAGGGAGAATATATTCCTTTAACTTTGCAGGAATCACTCGAAAGAACCGCTGATATGCTGGCAATACTTGAATGCAAAGGAGTAAAAGTTATAAGGTTGGGTTTGCATGTTCCTGTTGAACTTAGGAAAAACATCGTAGCCGGACCTTTCCATCCATCATTTGGGGATATGGCAAGAGCATATTTGATGAGGAAGGTAGTATTGTTTTTTGATATCAAAAATGTGCAATTTCCGGGAAGGTATCAGAGCTGGTTTTATTCTCATGGAAATAAGGAATTGCTTTTGAAAAATGGAGTGAGCTTATCACCGGCTGAGGATTTTAGTTTTGATGGTATGGACTATGAAGGGATTTTATGTAAGTACGTGAAGGAGAGATTCTCGTGGTAGGAGTTTTTGACCTTGGGTCAAATTCCTTTATTTCACTTGTTCTTGATGGTAGAAAAGAAATCATGGAGGATATACAAGTTACGGCAGTTGCTTTCCATGTTGAAGACGGTTATATACAGAGCTGTGATAAATTCAAATTGAAATTTGAAAAGATGAAGGAAGAGGTTCTAAAATATACAGACAACATCCATGTCTTCGGCACTGCAATTTTTCGTGAAGCGAAAAATGGGAAGGAATGTTTCGAGTACATCAAAGGGAAGCATTACGGGAAAATTTTATCCGGTGAAGAGGAAGCACGCTATTCTTACCTGTCAGTTTTATGGGATGAAGAGCTTAAATTGAAAAATCCCGTTGTCTATGATCTTGGAGGCGGAAGCCTTGAAATACTTGATAGCTTTTCTGTCAAAAGTCTTCCTCTTGGAACAAAAAAGGTTAAAGACATGCTGAAAAGCGATAGCATCCATGAAACCCTTGAATATATAAAAAGCTTTTTGCAAAGGCCCTCGGGTTCTGTTGTCGGAATAGGTGGTACTTTTGTAACTGTAGCGGCTGTGGTTTTAAAAGAGTGGAATCTTAAAAGAATTCATGGTTATAAGTTAAGAGTTGAAGATATAGATCATGTGATGGGATTTTTATTTCCGATGTCTGAGAAGGAAATAGCCTCTCTTCCTTACATTCCGGAAGGTAGAGAAAAGACGATAAAACCGGGTATAGTTATTGTTAAAGCTCTGATAGAACTCTGTGACGAAATCACGGTTAGCAGAAGAGGTTACAGGTATGCTATAGGCTGGGAACTGGAAAAAAGCGTGCCCGGCGGGATTTGAACCCGCGGCCTCCGGATCCGCAGTCCGGCGCTCTATCCAGCTGAGCTACGGGCACACATTACAGAAAAAGGCGGGACCTAATCCCGCCTGGCGGGGGGAGTGGGATTCGAACCCACGGTGGGGAAAACCCCACACTTGCTTAGCAGGCAAGCGCCTTAGGCCACTCGGCCATCCCCCCAATTACTGCGCCCATAATTTTACCACACATTACCTTACTATATCAACACTTACATCAAAAAAAATCCCAGCTATACGGGGAGATATTGACCAGTATGGTAGAAAAAAGGGAAATAATGAGATAAGATTAGGGA
>JAGHBG010000039.1 GCA_021161105.1 Thermotogaceae bacterium
ATTTTCTCTCACCGATGAAGTTATCTTCTTTCTTAGAATACTCATCAAATTTTTCTTCTGGAAGTTTATAAATATACTTTATTACTTTTAAAAACAGATCAGCAGGAAGATAGCCTGGAACATAGGTTATAGCAACGAGTTTCTCTTTCTCATACTGGAAGAACCAGAGTGTTGGAGTAGCACGAACGTTGAACTTCTGGAAAAGCTCTATATTTTCATCTGCATAAACTGTTGCCGTTATGTAATTTATGCTAAGAAACTTCTGAACTTTTTCATCTTGAAGCGTTGTAGAATTAAGCAGTTTGCAATAACCACAGGTTTTCATTTCAAATATCAGAACTATTTTTTTCTGCTCTATTCTTGCTAATTCCTGTGCGACATCAAAGTCATGAACAACAGCAAAAGCTAAAAGGTGAGATGAAAAAATAACGGCAGCCACAAATGCAAGAATTTTTCTCATGGTTAGTCCTCCTCTTTCAAAAAACAAATTTCCCAGAAACTATCAGAATCCCAATTACTATGATAAAAACTGCTCCGAGAGATTTTACCACTCTGAAAATCCTTTTTAATTTCTCGCTTTTATCGTACCACCTATCAATAATCTTTCCAAAAATGAGAAGCGGCAAACTCATTCCAAGCGAATAAGAAAAAAGAAGAAGCGCTGAATAAATACTCTTTTTACAAGAAGCAAGTATCAATATACTTGCAAGAACAGGAGTCGAGCAAGGCATCCAGGAAAGCCCGATAAGAGTTCCTAATATAAAGGACGGCAAGCTATAACCATGCTCTATAGAAAATTTAGTGATTTTCCCAAGCTTGAATATATTTATATTAGAAAGCATCAAAACTCCCATAACAATTATCAGTATTCCCGTTATTTTCTTACTTGTCAAAGAAACCAAAAATCCACCTATCTCACTGGAGAAAATTCCCGCTAAAACAAACACCATAGAAAAGCCAATTAGGAACATGACAAGGTTAAAAAAACCCTTTTTGGAAAACACTACAGAAACAAAAAAGGGTATTAAGGGTAAAATACAAGGCGTGAAAAACGAGATAAGCCCATGAAGGAAAGCTATCCAAAGATCTACTTTCACCACAGCAAATGGTTCCATATATCATTTACCCCGCTTTTATGAAAGCTTTAACCTTCTTATCAATTTTCCAGCTTGGACACCTTTCGTCGTAATTCACTTCTTTTTCCTTAACCTCGCAAAAAGCTCTTTCATCCACTTCTATTCTCATAACATAACCAGCACAGAACTTATCAATTCCAGCTATGTTTTTTTTCGAACTGTAATGTTTGCAACTGAAGCATCTTTTGGAAGATATAGATATATCTCCATCTATGATTAAAAATCTTCCTGTACTCATGCTTACCACCCCACATTATGAGATTTTTTTCTCATTATATATCCGATAACAATATTATTACAAAAATTCTCACAAGTAAAGTTTAATCCAGTGAAATGGTAAAATTAACTCTCTGAAGGGAGCACTTTTGTGTTAGGATAAGTAATTGGAGGTGAGTTGAAAGTGATAGGTTATGATCTAAAAGTGAAGATAGAAGACCTGCAAAAGAAATTCAACGATGCAATGAAAGTTTTTAATAAGGAAGAAAAGAAAAAGAGACTCGATGAGGTCGAAAGAATCATGTCATCTTCTGACTTCTGGAATGATCCAAAAAAAGCTCAGGAAATAACAAAAGAGGCTCAAAAAATAAGGAAATTATTTGAAGAAGCAAAAGAAATAGAAGGGCTGTTTGAAGACGTAGAGGTAGCCATAGAACTGTCTGACGAAGATCCAGAGATGGTTTCTCATGTTGAAGACCTTGTCAGAGAAATAGAAGGAAGGGTTAGAACTTTCGAGCTTGAAATGATTCTAAATGGAAGATATGATCAAAACAACGCTTACCTGTCTATCCATCCTGGAGCGGGAGGAACTGAATCTCATGATTGGGCACAGATGCTCCTGCGGATGTACACAAGGTGGGCAGAGAAAAAAGGATTTGATGTAGAAACAGTCGATTTCCAGCCGGGAGAAGAGGCAGGAATAAAGAGTGCAACAATATTGATAAAGGGAGAATACGCCTACGGATACCTTAAACACGAAAGAGGTGTTCACAGGCTGGTCAGAATATCCCCTTTTGACGCCTCAAGAAGAAGACACACTTCTTTTGCATCCGTGAATGTTATACCTGAGATAACTGACGATGTGGATATAGAGATAAAACCTGATGAGATAAGAATAGATACCTTCAGAGCTTCTGGACATGGTGGTCAGTATGTTAACAAGACAGAATCAGCTGTTAGGATTACCCATATTCCCACAGGAATTGTCGTTTCTATACAGACTGAAAGATCCCAGCATAAAAATAAAGAAACTGCTATGAAAATTCTAAAGGCAAGGCTTCTCCAGCTTGAATTTGAAAAAAGGAGAAAAGAAATTGAAAATATTCAGGGAGAACTCAAAAAAATTGAATGGGGAAGTCAGATAAGATCCTACATAATGCATCCTTACAACCTTGTTAAAGATCACAGAACCGGCGTTGAAACTTCTGATGTTAATTCTGTCATGGACGGGGAAATTGATTTATTCATAGAAACAGAGCTCGTTTATTTTGCACAA
Source organism: Thermotogaceae bacterium (assembly GCA_021161105.1). Classification (GTDB taxonomy): domain Bacteria; phylum Thermotogota; class Thermotogae; order Thermotogales; family Thermotogaceae; genus JAGHBG01. The sequence goes on from JAGHBG010000039.1 coordinate 2,629, forward strand.
AGGGGTGAAGTAGAGTGAGAAAATTCGCTGCTATTATACTGATATTAGTAACTTTAGTGGCTTTTTCTGTAACAATCTCCAGGGTGAAATTTGTTGGCCTCGAAAATGTAAGCGAAGCTCAGCTTGAAATCCTTTTAAAAGGTTATCTTGGTGAAGATATACCCCTAAATGCTGTGGTAAACGAAATAGAAATGATGAAAAGGCTAATAATGGATACTGGGTATTTTTCTGACATAAGGTCGCGTTTTGATCTCGATGCGGAAGGGAACCTTATCGTGGAATTTGTTGTCAGGGAAAATCCTGTGATTGAGAAGGTTGAGTACAAAATAAACGGCCCAAAGTTAGTAGAAGAAAGCGAGATATCCTCCAGTATTGCAGTAAAAGAAGGAACCATTTTAAACACCAATGATTTAAAAGACACCGTTGAGAATATCAGAAAATTATACGGAGAATCTGGATATTTCCTTGTAGATGTCCAGGCTAATTTGAATCCTTCTACGGTTTTAACGATAAACATCGACGAGTATGGAGTGTGGGACATAGTATTTAAAGGAGAAGTAGAAGAAGAGCTTGATTTTAATGAACTTAAAAAAGGTCTGAATCTTCAAACATTAAAAGACTATTACGACACACCGTGGTGGATCAGGTGGATAAAAGATAAGAAAAAGTCCTATCCTAAGGTGGAAGATGTTCAAAGAATGTTGAGCTTCCTATCTCAGAAATATTACTTTGTCAACATAAATATAAAACCTCAACCCGTTTACAAGAAAGATATAGAAGACAAAGCTGTAAACCTTGTTTTTTACACATCCTTGAGAAAAATCGTGGAAGACGGCAGTCTGGTAAAAGAAGTTGAAATTACTGGAAACAGCCTTGTTAACACTCAGGATCTGATGAAAATAGCTTCTTCATTGAAAGGTAAAAAAGTAACAAACATAGAAGTTCTCAGAACAGCTCAAAAGATCCTTGACCTTTACAATCAAAAAGGATATTTGATGACATGGCTAAATACAGAATTCAATGAAGGTACTCTTAAATTTAAAGTTTTGGAGAAACGAGTAAGGCATGTTGTTTATGAGTTCATCTCACCAACCGAGGATTGCAGAATCGACTATATAAGCGATACAAAAGAAGTCAAAGATTATGGTTGCACTTTTACACATACAAAGGAATTTTTGATAGATGATCTTGTAACCACAAAACCCGGTGATCCGCTATATCAGTTAAAACTTGCGGACACCTATGGGGCGATAAACAGGTCAAATTACTTTGAGCAGGTTGATATTCTCCCGCTTGGAACAAAAGATTCAACGCAGGTTGATATTCTTATCAAAATGAAAGAAAAAGAGAAAAAATTCCAGTTCATGGGAGCCTTATCCTGGGGGCCTCCAGGTGAAAACAAAGCTTTCTGGGAAGGTTTTGGTGGTCAGCTAAGCTTATCAACGACAAATCCCTGGGGAAGAGGTCAGAACATATCTTTAAGCACATTCCTGGGATTTGATAAAAAAAGCCTGTCGTTATCCTACGGGCTTCCAAGACCTTTCATGCTGCCAATGAAGTTCGACACTGCTCTATCTTACGAATACTTAACGGATGCTACAACAACACAGTCTACATCCACAATAAATTATTCTATAGCTCTTTCAACACTTCCAATTAACAACAACATATTCTCCGTTTATTACAGGGTAGAATCAATGTTGCCAGACTGGGAGTTTACCAATGTGGCTGGAATATCTCATGTATGGGATTCAAGAGACAGCGCCCTTAACCCAATGAAAGGTGTTATGATTCACGAGAGTTTGGAAAAGGGTGGCTTTGTACCAGCTGAAGCGAAATCTTACTATAAGGTAACAGGAGATTTTGAAGCATACATTCCCATTTATGGAAACTTCTATTTTGCTTTAAGAGGGTTTGGAGGATATGTATACAACGAAAAAGGAGAGGAATTGATTGTTCCTGCACCATTTGATACGGTGAGAGGGCAGGTAATATCAGGAGAATACGCCTATAGGTTATCAGCGGAGATAAGGTACTCCATCTATAAATACCCTGTTCCTGTGAACGCTGTCGCGTTTTATGACCTTGGAAATGGAACAAATGATATAAATGAACTCCCGAACTTTGTTTCATCGACAGGTGCTGGACTCAATATAGTGGTTCCAATGCTTGGACCTATCGAAGTAGGCATAGCATACAAAACCCCTGAAAACAACTGGGATATATACTTCGTATTTGGAGTGAAAAATTTTGGAATTTTACCTGGTGTTAGATAAGAAAATGAAATTACTAATTAACTGAAAATGATCTTTCATACAACACCGAAAGAGCGAAAGAGTGAGTAGTTTTGTTTAAAAGGTGGTAATAAGTTCATATTAACTTATAAAGCCTGAATATGAAGTGCCGGTGTGATGTTCAGTGAATTATAATCACGGCAAATATGGAAAAGGGAGAGTGATTGAAGAATTTTCAAAAGGTTTTTTCTTTCCTGGTAGGTTCTCTCAATGCATTTTCAAATTCTGATATTAATTCCGAGCTCTTTCATTCTATCTTTTACCTCATCAAGGGTTGGCATAGCTGATGAACTTCCCCTTCTTTCCACAACAATAGATGACAGAACTACACCAAGTTTTGCGCTATCTTCATCACTGAGCCCTTTCAATCTTCCATAAATGAAACCAGCGTTGAAGGCATCTCCTGCACCTGTTGTATCAACAACTTTAGTTTGTATAGCAGGCACCTCACAGATATTTTTCCCGTCGAAAATTTTTACCCCTTTTTCTCCCATTTTAACAACGAGAACTTCTACTCCTTTTTTAAAAAAAGTTTTCACAGCCTTTTCAATATCATTCTTTCTAGATACCTGCAATATCTCTCTTTCATTCGGTGACATGTAGTCTATATAAGGAAATGCATCCCATGGAACATCTGAGGGAAATGAAGTGTCAGCATAAACCATCATTCCAGCTCTTTTCACCATTGAAGAAAGCTCAAAAATGCTATCTGCTGGTATGCCAAATTGAATAAAAAGGGCATCACCTTCTTCAACCAGCGTCCAGTCTATCAACTCCGGGGTGAACTTTTCATTCACTCCAGGATAGTTGAACATTGTATTCTCTCCATCCTTGGTAACAACAATAGCGGTTCTTCCTGTTTTTCCCCTGCAGGTCTTAAGATGAGAAATATCTACTCCTTCATCCAAAAGGGTCTTTTTTAAAAACTCACCCTCAAGATCATTACCAACACAGCCTGTTACCACTACATCTACTCCCAGTCTTCTCAAGGCTCTTGAAACATTGCCAGCTTTTCCTCCAAGGTCGACTATAATGTCTTTTGATACATTATTATCATTTATGGAGATCCTGTCTACATAATAAAAAGCATCCACATTGAACTTTCCTGCAACTATAACCTTCTTCACTGAATCTCACCTCTGATTAAATCCACAAGCTTCATCTTAGCACCATTTATAGCAACTCTCACAGCATTCTTTATGGCAACTCTGTCAGAATTTCCATGAGCTTTTACAACCACACCATTAACACCAAGGATAAAGGCACCACCATACTCTGACGGATCAAGAAGTTTTTTGAATTTATCAAAAGCTTTTTTCATCAAAAGTGCTCCGAGCATGGCTAAAAATCCTGAAGATTTTATCGACTTTTTAAGGCTTTCAGATACAAGTTTTCCAACACCTTCCATAGTTTTCATTGCTATGTTTCCCGTAAATCCATCGGTAACAACTACATCTACAACACCAGTATTTATATCCCGACCTTCAACATTTCCATAAAATTCGCCGCCGAGCTTCTCCTTCAGCAGTGCATAAGCTTCTTTTACAAGGTCAGTCCCCTTTATTTCCTCTTCTCCCACATTCAAAAGACCTACTTTAGGATTCTCTCTTCCCAAAACCTTCGCATAAGCAATCCCCATTATTGCAAAGTCAAGGAGGTGCTTAGCCCTAACAGATACATTAGCTCCGTTATCTATAAGCACAGTAAAACCGTTTGTAGATGGTACAGGAACCGCCAAAGCGGGTCTCTCTATTCCCTCAATTTTTCCAACAATCGATGTAGCTCCGAGAAATAGCGGGCCAGTGCCTCCCGCACTAACAAAGGCATCTATCTTTCCTTCCCTTAAATACTGCAAACCAAGGTGCATTGATGAGTTTTTCTTCCTTAAGACTTCCATGGGCTTGGAATCCATCATTAAGTCATCAAAAGAGGAAACAACTACAGCATCTGGAATTCTTTGCTTTATTAGGTTTTCATCACCAAAAGCATATAATTCAATATCATATTCCTTTAACGCCAAAAGGGCGCCTTCTATCATTTCCTCTGGCGCCCTGTCTCCTCCCATTATATCCAGACCTATCTTTATCATTTTTATGTCACTCCGCTATCTCAAGAACCTGCTTCCCGTTGTAATATCCACAATGGAGACAAACTCTATGAGGCATCTTTGGTTTCCCACAATTCGGGCATGTTTCCATAGCTACAGATATTGCTCTGTAAATCTTAGCTCTTTTCTTATGAGTTCTGCTCCTTGATCTTTTCTGCTTTGGAACCGCCATCTTTCATCCCTCCCGAAGTTTTTCTTTAAACTTTTCTAAAATAGCAAACTTATTATTTACAACATTAAATTCTGGTTTCTTATCACATACATGATCTGGATGCTCATTCAAATTTATACCACAATATGGACATAACCCCTTACAATCTGGTCTGCATAGGACTTGCTCTGGAACTTCAAGTACCATCGCCTCAATTATCCGGTCCGTTAAATCTATCACCGGATTTTTATAGTATATCACATTTCTGAGGTTTTCAAGTTCCACTTCACTTTTTTCGTCCCTATAGGCCTCTGGAACATACAATGCTTCTATTGTTCCGTTTATTTCCAGCCTTACTGGGGTTAAGCACCTTGTACATGGATGCTCTATTGCAGTTTTCACAAAACCACCCACAGCTATGCCATCTTTCGCTCTCACTACCACCATCTTAACTTTAACAGGTTCTAAGATTGGCATCTTTCCTATATCGAGTTCAAGATAATCCAGCTCAAATATTCCTTCAAGAATAACTCTTTCCTTCTTTTTCAAAACACCCGTATCTATCTTCCATTCCATGGCACCTCACCACCTCTCAAAAATCTCTTTACCGATTCATAACCCTTTTCTATAGCCCATTTGCCTTTCAGAAACTCAAGGGTATCCATATCACCTAAGTCGTAATTTACATAAATATCCGCCAATTTTGCAGAGTAATTTCTCATCTTTATTCCCCTATATGAATCAATTGCCAAAAGAACTGCATTGCCCGAATCTAATTTTTTAACGATTTTGTTTGAAGAACAATCGAGTGCTATCACAAAATCTGCTCCCAAATCTCTTGCTACAACTGTCGGTAAATTATCTACTATCCCGCCATCTCCCAGAATTCTTCCTTTGTATTCCACTGGAGGAACTATTCCAGGAAGCGCCATGCTGGCTTCAAGTGCTATCTCTATATCGTCCTCCGGAGGGTGGAAAATTACTCTTTCTCCAGTTTCATAATCAGTCGCTGTCAAATACAAATCTATGTTGAAATTTATTCCCTTGAAATGAGGAAGTTTTTTTAATTTATTGGCCAAGAACCTCATACCGGAGAAAGTATTCATGTACCAACAGCCAAATTTTACAACAATTTTGCTAAAACTCCCTTCCAGAAATTTATCGTAACTCAAATTCATTCCGTACCTTTCCATAAAAGTGTTAGCGTTCTTTTCCAGAATTTCAGCGTCCATAAAATAACTGTAGGCTGTTGCTATCAATGATCCCATACTAACGCCAACAATTGTATCCGGCTTAAAGCCAAACTCTTCCAGGGCTTTAAGAGCGCCGATGTGAGCAAGTGCCCTTGCCCCGCCACCTGATAAAACCAGAGCTTTTTTCAAAATTATCCCTCCGTAAATCAAAATCCCGGGAGATACTTTGCCACAACTGAAGGATTGAAAAAAGACTGGTCAGGGG
>JAGHBG010000217.1 GCA_021161105.1 Thermotogaceae bacterium
TATCGTTAACACACCATGAGAGATGGGATGGAAGTGGTTATCCTATAGGATTGAAAGGAGAAGAAATCCCAATTTCAGGACAAATAGTAGGTGTAGCAGATAGTTTTGATGCGATGATTTCAAAAAGACCGTATAAAAGAGCTAAGAGTTTTGATGAGGCCTTTAGGGAGATAGAAGAAAATAGTGGCACCTTGTATTCACCACAGGTTGTGAAAGCATTTTTAGAATCAGTAGAAGAAGTAATAAGTATATATAGAGGTGACAAGTACAATAACAATTTTAATGATAATTTCGAGAAAAATTGAATTCATCACCAGAATTTATAAAAGAGGCTGTAAAAATTTAAATTTTTCAAAAAACCAAGGTCTTGGTTTTCCACCGGAACGTCGGAACTTGCCGTAACCCAAAACTTGTCGATCTGGTTACTATTGGAAGTGTATAGATTACTACTGATTTCCATAATCCAAAGATCCTAATTATAAAGAAGAGTCCATCAAGCACAGCGGCTTCTCTTCCAGCTTCGAATAGCAATTTAACTTAAGACCGCTACAGTGATGACTCTCCACTAAAGAAAAGCAAATTTGAAAAGCGACGATTAATAAACAGCAAAAATGCTGGGGAAAATCAGTAAAAAATAAAAACCGGCCCCTGAGGCCGGCTTTTTCTATTGTATATTCCTTCCTTGATATATCCCCTATATCTTGAATTTCTTTACTAAATTCACCACATTTTCTGCTACAGTGCTCAATTCCTCACTCATCGCACTGAGGTTTTGACTGGACTCTGCCTGTTGTTTCACCGCTTTTGACATCTCTTCTACCCGGCTCGCTGTGTCTGTAATAGCTTTAACCACTGTGTCCATAGCACCGCTCATCTCTTCTGCAGATGCGCTTTGCTCTTCCGCATTCGCCGCCAGACTCTCTATCTGCGCAGATATGTTGTCCATCTGTTCTGTTATTCTTCCAAATTTCTCCACTACTGTCTCTGACTCCTTGTTTATGTTCTCTACTACTTCTACTGTCCCTCTCGTAGCTTCATCTGCTGCCGCTGTCCCCTGGCTTACTTGCCCAAGTATCTGTCCTATTTGCTCTGTTGCTCTCTTCGTTTCTTCCGCTAATTTCCTGATTTCATCTGCCACTACCGCAAAGCCTCTTCCTGCTTCTCCTGCTCGCGCTGCTTCTATCGCCGCATTCAATGCAAGTAAGTTCGTCTGCTCTGCTATCGCGTTTATTGCCTCCAGTATCTGACTTATGCTCTGTCCATGTTCATTTAGTTTTCTTACTACTTCTGCCGTCTGTTTCGCACTATCTGATGCCTGTTTTATCATTTCAACAATCACTGATACGGCTCTTTCTCCTTCGTTTACAGCCGTCTTTACCTGATCAGCTCTCTCTTGTAAGCTCCTGCGCTGCTTTTGCTACATTCTGCGCGCTCGCTGTTACTTCTTCTATTCCACTGGTTACTTCCTGTACCGACGCTGAAACACTCTGGGTCTCTCTATCCACTTCTTCCATCTGTGAAGCAAGCTCTTCACTTGTAGCACTTAACTCTTCAGCTGTTGCAGCTAAGTTACCTGCTGATGAGTCAACCTGTCCTGATGCATCATTGATGGATTTAAATACTTCTCTTAAATTGTTAGCCATTTGTTGAAGAGCTTGAGCCATCCGTGCTACCTCATCCTTACCTTTCGCTTCAAATTTTACTGTAAGATCACCTTTTCCAAATTCATCCACTCTTTTCACGAGTCCCCTTATTGCTTTAGAAATTGAAGTGCTGACAAAGAAGACCACACCAACAATCACAGCCATAAGAACAGCAAGGCCAATCACAACGTTTCTTAGAGCAGCATTTGCGGTAGCCAGAACTTCTTTTTCCGAAATAGCAACGCCCAATACCCACCCATTTGTGTAAGGAACAGGTACATAGTAATTATAATTTACAGAACCATCTGGATTTATGACTTTTGCAAATCCTTCTTTGCCTGCAAGTGCTTCCCTTGCCATTTCCTCAAGCCCTTTGTACCCCTCTTTTGATGCCTGTGTAATGTTGAATTTCATTATCCATTCTTTTATCGGTGACCCTATAACCACTCCAGTCGAATCAACCACCCACGGGAACGCTGATTCACCTACATGTATGTCTTCTAATATTTTACTAATAGTATCGAAAGTTACTGTTAGACCAAATACCCCTATTACTTTCCCTGTTTCATCTTTTACCGGCACCGCAACAACAAATATTCCTCTTCCTGTCGCTTTCGATATTAAACCATCACTCACTGCATATTCTGCTCCCTGCTTTACTACTTTCTGAAAGTAATCCCTGTCAGAGATATTAGCAGCGATCCCCAGTGTTGTTGGAGAAGTACCATCCGGGTATGCAATGAATCCCATTTCATACTCTGGCCTTTTTACAAGTTTTTGTTTTAAGTCTTCCATTGAATCCTTCCATTCTCCTGTTTTCAACGCTTCAATAATTTCTTTTCCCTCTGCGAAAGTTTTCGCTTCTTTGATTATCCCGTGTATCCATTCTCCGATGAATCCAGCGTGTCCATCTACCACATTTAATAACATCTCTTCAGTTGTCGCAGTGGTTGAAGAACTAATTTGGAAGTAAAGCAGAAATGTTATCATAACTCCGATTACTATGGATGGGACTAAAATAAGAAGTAGCATTTTACCTCTAATGCTTTTCATCATTCTACCTCCCTTTCACATAAGGAAATTTGACTGTTTTTAATCTTTTTATCAGTAAAAAACATTTAGACATGTCCAACTATAATATAACATTGAAAAATTAGTTGTGTCAAGCAAATTGTGCCTTTTCATTGCAAACAGGTGCGGGGATAGGTACCAGTTGGAGATAGCAAAGATGGAAAAAGATGGCAATATATGATGAGAGGTGTGAGATAAAAGATAAGCGGAAGCGCAAAAATGCACGGTACATCAGCTAAGAAACAGCCTGAAACACATACCATGGAAAGAGAAGAAAGAATTTGCGAAGGATTTGAAGGGAAAGCAGGTGTTTTTGAGTGACGAATCTTTAAGCAAGAGCTTATATTTAGCGATAATAGGGATAGAGAAGAAATGGGCTGGGAAGAAGATGAAAAATTTGGGGATAATTTACGGGCAGCTTAAACAAATTTTTGAAGGGAGGATTTAATTATGTCAGGCTTAGCTTTTACACAGTTATCGAAAAAGTCCCAGGGAGCGCTACAACTCCCTGTAACTTCATTCTTTGGTTGCTTTTACTCACTTACCAGCAAAATAGTAGAAAGCGTTCCAAAGCCTATTCCGACTGCGATAAGAATGCCCAAACGAGCATATAAAGCCATTGGCGAAAATAACAATGTCAAAAAGCCTAAAATCAAACCGAAGCTGTTGCTAACTATAACAGGAATTACCTGCTTCTTGGCCTCTATACCATGGTTTTTAGCTTCCATAAGATGAATGGAGTAATCGATGACTAATCCAGCTAATATACTGGCAACTATGCTTGTTGAGATTTCAAGCCAGATTCCTGCTAATGACATGAAATAGAAGTTAAAAATCAAGGTTAACACAACAGGCAAAATAGCAAGAAAACTTTTAGAGAGTTTTCTAAATATAATGAGCATCAGTGCAAATATAAAGAGAATGGTAAAAACAACAGAATTTATTTGGCTTTTCATTACTTTTTCATTTAGAGAGGCCATTGCTAAGGGTTCACCAGCTATGTGTAATCTGAGATCACGCGGGAGAGATGACCCTATTCTTTTGATTTTATCTGCTACCCTCTGAAAATTCTTTGAGTCGGTATAAGGTGTTTTAATCGTTATCTTCAAAGTGTTCCCAACGATTAAATCTGAAAGTTCATCTGTGGTTCTTGAAAGTATCTGCACCAATGGAAGTGGTATTAAGTAATATCTCCAAAAGTCAAGAGCGCTTATGGTACCATTGACTTCCTTTAATTTTTCTACTTTTTCTAAAAAGCTAAGTAAATGTTTTTGATCATCCATTGTGAATGGCGAAGATTTTTCGGCGACAACATATAAAGGTATAGCCCACCCAAAATCCTTTATGGCTTTTTGTGCTGATAAACGAACTTGAGAATTCTTATGGAAATAACTAAAGCTATCAAAATTTACTTCTAATTGAGGAATAATCCAGATCGATGTAGCAAGCATAATCAGCGAAGTTACTAAAAAGCCATATTTCCAATATTTTTTCTTGCCAAGATCAGGAAATTTCCATTTTCTTTTTTTAAAATGTTCATTTGAACCACTCCGAAATCTTATATCTGTTATCGTAACTGTTGATGGGATAACTGCAAAAACAGCCATCAAGCTCAAGAAAATTCCTACCGACACGATTATTCCAAGTTCTCTAAAAGCCTTCAGCGGCGTAAAAAGAAATGATAAGAAAGCCAGGGCAGTGGTAACTGCAGAAAGGAATATGGGACGCCATTCATCTTTTATAGCCTTTTTTATTGCAATGTCAGGTGGATGATCTTTTAAATAGTACATTAGTCTATCTACGAGGTGTAAACCATATGCAGGGGTAATGATTATTAAGAAAATCCCTGCTGAAGCTGTTAATATGTTAACTGAAAGTCCTGTTATACCCATAAGTTCATATACCCATATTGCAGATAAGATGGCAGATAGTGGTGGGAGAATAGCTGCTAAAAAGCTCCTGAACTTGATATAATATATTCCACATACTATCAAAAAAAGGAGTAGCGGATAAATCATCGTCAGGATTTGCACAGATTTGTCTATTTCAAAGTCCACTACAGGTTGGCCTGTAATTGATATTTGGAAATTTCTTAATTTGATGTTTTCGAGCTCTTTGATAAGCTTTTTATCTTCCTCTTCCAAATGTATAATCACAGCGGTAGTTCTTCCATCTTTGTTTATTATGTTGTTCACGTAAAACGGATCTTTCAACATTCCCACGGGATCGCTTTCAAGATACTTTTTATGGTTAATAGTGAGTCCCTTGATTTCTAGTTTAGAAGCTTTGAGTAAAGAATCCACATCCTTTACTGTTTCTTTATTCTCCAAAAATTTCACTAATTTTTTAACTTCTTCAATAGCTTGTTTATTTTCAAGTATCGTTCCATTTATTTCAGGTCTCAATTCTAATATACAAAGAATGACTCCCTTCTCTGTGGAGATTTTTTCCACTGTCTTTAATTCTTTAACTGCAGGATCATCTTTGGGCAAGATAGAAAGGCTTGAGGACATCTCAAGCTTGGAAAATCCAAAAAAACCGAGTATTATGGTAATGAGAAGAATAAAACTAAGCAAAATGATGCATTTGGTTTTGCTCAACAGAACACCTCCCAGCTAATCAATATTTCACTTTTCTTTTATGAACACATCAATATTGTGGGCTGCAACCGATCCACCTTCGGCATTGTGCTATTGTTGTATTTTAGTATACTACTGTTTTAGTATGCTACCTACATGTAAAAATTTTACCAATAACTAAGCGCCTGGTACGGACATACTCCCTAGTTTTTGGAAAACAAATTAGGAGAACTCATGGTGTTTTATCTTAACCAGCTGCCTTGCGAAAGTAGGTCCTTTTTCGAGACTTACCTCCAAAATAGTGTAAGCATCCTCTTTTATTATTTTGAAGTTTATCATCCACTCAGCTATCTCTTAAACTTCCTTACACAATTTTTTTGGCAGCCCCGGACTGAAAAGAAGATGAAAAATTGGGGAACAACTTATGGCCAGCTAAAACAAATTTTTGAAGGGAGGATTAATTATGTCTAACTACGATTTACACAGTTATCGGGAAAGTACCGACTACGCTTTCACCGTTATAGAAAATAGATATTCTGAATTTAACATTCTTTCCATTCATCTTCGTTTTCATATAAATTTTTCCTGACATATTAACTATTTCTACTCCAGGATCTTCTGTAAATCCTTTAAAACCTTATTTTATCTCCTTCTTCAACAGAAAATTTCTCGAAACAAGGAACTTTCTTGAGTGGTCTCTTAAGCTCTATTTTCATCATGCCTCTTTTCTCCTCAAGAGCATCATAATGTGACTCTTGAAAAAACTATAAAGTGAATCTTAGAAAAGTTCCGTTTATCTATAACTTTAAACAACAAAACTTAACAAGAGTGATATGGCTAAAAACACTCCTGCATATGCAAGGAATTTCCATCCTCTCTTGTCGAATTCTTTTCTTTTTAAATCTTTCTTCTCTCTCAGATACTTCGTTCCTATTTCAAAAAGGATTATGGACAGTATCAAAAGCCCCATACCCAGCCAAAAAAGGACATCAGATGCTATCCAGATTATGTTTTTAATCATCTTTTCCACCTCTTTCTATTACAAAAAGGCGGGCATAACGCCCGCCCCCTTAACTTTCTTATAGACTATTTCTTACTGCTCGCTCTTGTAAAGAATGTAATAGTCGTCTCCTGGTCTCATTGGGTTGTAGTACCAACCTTTTACCCAGCTTCTCTGTACTCTGAAGCCCATTCCCTGATAGAGTGGAGCTCCGAGAGCATACTTCATTGCAAATTCCTGTATCTTTACATAAAGCTCTTCTCTTTTTTCAGGATCTGGAATCTTTGCAGCTTCTTCTATTAAATCATTTAAGCTCTTTCCACCAAGCTCTTCCATTGGTGTGGATACAAACTCTTTGAAGTCTTTACCCTGTCTGTTTCCGTAAACACCGTTGGCATGATAGTAGGTGAATATGAAGTTATGTGGATCTGGATAGTCTGCAAGCCATCCGATGATAAACGCAGGTGCATATCCGTTCTTTGTAGCATCAAGATATGTTGGCCATTCAACACCTCTTACTTCAATGCGGAACTTAGGATTGAGAAATTCTAAGTTGGTCTTGAGCATTTCCGCCGCGACTCTTCTTGTATCATTTCCAAGGTTGTAAAGAAGTGTCATCTTAAAGCCTTTTTCCCAAACCTTTCCATCCCAGGCTTTCTGCAATTCAGCTCTTGCACACTCAAGGTCATAATTTGGTGTGTAATCACTGTAAAGGAGATCTTCATCAAATCCAAGAAGTCCTTCTGGAAGGTCTGTTGGTACTCTTCTTCCAAGTCCGTGAAGAACATCATCAATAAGTGTATCGTAATCCACAGCACAGATGAAAGCTCTTCTTACATGAATGTCACTGAAGAAATTTGGTGGAATTCCTTCACCATCAAGTTTTCCAGATCCTATATATTTACTTGTGTCCTTTATTGTCCAGTTGAAGTGCAGGGACGTAACAATGAGTGTCGGAAGCGGCTTGATCACAGTAACGCCTTTCATAGCCTCAACCTGTGGGAGGTACTGAGTTGGAACGGCGACTATGTCAGCGTCTCCTCTTTCAAGCATGGCTCTTCTTGTGCTCCATTCGCTAACGGTCCAGATAACAACTTTCTTAATCTTTGCTGGACCCTGCCAGTAATCATCAAATCTTTCAAGGATTACTTTCTTCTGAGCTCTGTCCCATTCTACAAGCTTGAATGGACCAGTCCCGTTCGCCTGCGCATAGAGTGGGGATTCCTCTTTTCTTATATCGTGGAACTTCCACCATCCCTCTGCATTTCCATCCCAGCATCCGATGGAAGCACACCATTCTTTATCAAGAATTGCTGCCCAGTTTGCACTCTGAGCTATAACATTTAAGAACGGTCCATAGGGCCTTTTAAGATGGAATACAACTGCGTTGCCTTCAACCTCGACAACCGGGTCGATGTATTCCTTGTAAAACTGAACAAGTTTGTCGTGATATTCTGGTTTGAGGTTTCCATTTTCATCAAACATATCAGACCAGCTTATCCCAAGTACTTTCTCAACCATTCCCTCAAGGCTGTCAATTCCGTAGAAAGCATCCCAGAGCATCCATACTGGACCACCTGCTGGATCGAGAATAAGTCCTCTTTCAAAAGAGTATTCCACATCTTCTGGTGTAAGAACATCACCATTGTGGAACTTAACTCCCTCTCTTATGTAGAACTTGTAGGTTTTCCCTCCATCGAGAATCTCCCATTTTGTAGCAAGTCTCGGCTCAAATTCAGAAAGACTGCTTCCCTTGTACTGTATGAGGTTTTCATAGATGTTGTAGATAACCTCACCACTCGCTGTGTCGTATGCATGATGAACGTCAAGGGTATCTGGCTCCCCTATGGTAACATCAATGATGGTATCCGGGTTCTTAACTGCTGCAAAGAATGCCACTGTAAGCGCCAAAAGCACCACCACTAAAAATTTCCTCACAACTATCCCCCCCTCGTCTAAATCAGGTATGATGTGTAAATTATACCACTAAATTTAAATAAGTGTAGCAATCATTATGGCTTTTATTGTATGCTTTCTGTTCTCAGCTTCATCCCATACTCTACTCTGTTTTCCTTCAATGACCTCGAATGTAACTTCCTGTCCCTTAACAGCTGGGAGACAGTGCATAAATATGGTTCCTTCTTTTCCTGTTTTTTTCATAAGCTCTTCGTTCACCTGGAAAGGTTTAAGAAGCTTCATTCTTTCCTGAAGTTTGTCTTCCTCACCCATAGAAGCCCAAACATCTGTATATATCACATCGGCACCTCTCACCCCCTCATCAACATTATCCGTGAATTCAATTTTTGCACCAGTCTCCTTAGCTATCTCCGTAACCCTCTCTACAAGCTCCTTTCTTGGTCTGAGACTCTCTGGAGAAACGATAACATAGTGAAAACCCATCTTTGCAGCACCGATCATTAAAGAATTTGCCATGTTGTTCCTTCCATCACCCATGAAAACAAGTTTTATCCCTTTTAACCTCCCGAAATTTTCCTCAATTGTCATAAGATCAGCTAACACCTGTGTTGGATGGTAATCATCAGTGAGTCCGTTGTAAACAGGAACACCGGAATATTCCGCAAGTATCTCTACTGTTTTTTGCTTAAATCCACGAAACATTATCGCATCAACCATTCTTCCAAGAACTCTGGCTGTATCCTCTATAGATTCCTTAGCCCCAAGCTGTATGTCATTTTTTGAAAGAAATATCGCATGTCCACCTTCTTCAGTGAAAGCAGTTTCAAAAGCGAGTCTTGTTCTTGTTGATCTCTTTTCAAAGAGCATGGCAAGAGTCATTCCTTCAAACCTTTTATGCTTTTCTCTTGCCCTTGATTCAGCTTTCACCTGATGGGAAATATCGAGAAGATACCTTATCTCCTCTGGTGTGTAATCAAGAAGCGTCAATAGTGATCTTCCTTTCAGGTTAACTGCCATACTTTTCCCCCTTTCTGAATTTAAACACACTGTTTAACACTATCTCTTCCAGATTCTCAATTTTCCCATCCTTCCATACCTTCACAAGATCTATAAGAATTACCTTTTCTCTCAAACCATTAACAATACTGAATGTACTTATTCCCAGACCTCCAAAAAGAAAAACAACAAAGTCTGCCTTTGAAAGCTCAAGCTCCTCTGAATGACTCCTTAAAGCCTTTGAAACTCTCCTTTTTTCACCTGCTTTTGTCCCATCCCAATACTGCTTCAACTTATCAAGTTGAGGTCTTGTCAGTGAATCTAAAATAGATTTTATTATTTTCTCATCAAGGTTGTGAAGCTTTTCGTAATCAGGAACGATCGGTCCGTACCTTTTGCGATAATCTTTCCAGAATTCATACCATTCTGTCTTGTCATATTTTAAAATTTCCAAAAATTCATCAAAATGATTTTGTAGTATACTTCTCATTACCATACCTCCCTCTGAGAATTATATCAAAGTGGTAAAATAAAGAAGGTGATATTTATGATGGAAGTTTTTAAAAAGCTTGGTGGGAAAGTGCAAAAAATAGAAAAACCTCAAAAAGGAGACTTCATTCGTCTTATAGACCCGACTCCCGAGGAAATTGATATGGTGATTAATTTGACAGATGTAGATGAAGACTTTATCTTAGACCCCCTGGACGAAGAGGAAAGGGCTCGTGTGGAGATTGATGAGGATTACATACTTATAATATTAAAGCCACCCATAAAAATGCCTCAGGACAGTCATGTCCCGTACAAAACATCTTCTGTAGGAGTAATTATAACTCCCGAACATACCATCGTTGTATCGAAAAAAAGGTTCGCGTTCATAGATGACAATATATTGAATAGCAGGATAGATATAAAAAAAAGAAGCAAAATGATATTTCAAATTTTGCATTTGAATGCCAACGAATATTTAAAAACATTAAAAGAAATCCACATGAGAATTGATGAAATAGAAGAAGAGCTTAACAGATCTTTAAGGAACAAAGAGATAGTTGAATTAATGAAACTTGAAAAAGGGCTTGTTTACTTTGTAACTGCCCTGAGATATAACGAAATAGTCCTCGAGAGACTGATGAAAGGAAATATCATCCCACTTTACGAAGAAGATAGAGATATCCTGGAAGATGCCATTGTAGATAACCGTCAGGCTATAGACACGGCAAACATCTATAGCGGCATATTAGCTGGTATGATGGACGCTTATGCTTCGATAATTTCCAACAATCTCAACATAGTCATGAAGGTCCTGGCTGTTGTAACCATAGTCATGGAAATACCAACCGTTATATCAAGTTTCTACGGTATGAATGTTAAATTGCCTCTCCAAAATAGCCCTCTTGCAGCATCTTATGTTATAATCTGGTCAGTTATCAGTGTAATTTTGGTCTTATACTGGTTTAAGAAGAAAAAGTGGATATAAAGCTTGACATAATAAATTTGAAAATGTAAACTCATATTCTGTTAAAAATATTAAAGTTAAGGAGGGATCAAGGTTGAAAAAAGGTATACATCCAGAGATGAAGCTGGTAACAGTTAAGTGTGCTTCGTGCGGAGCAGAACATACATTCTGGACGACCCGTGAAAATATAAGAATAGAAGTATGCTCCAATTGTCACCCGTTCTACAAAGGAAAAGGAGCTGGAGCTATAATAGTTGATACAGAAGGAAGAATAGATAAGTTCAGAAAGAAATACGGAGATAATTACCTGAAATCTTAATGTGGGAGGTAGGCAAGGTGAAAGTCGGCGATACCATCAAGGGTAGAGTTGTAAAAACGATGAAGTATGGAGCCATAGTAGAAATCGAAGGGGGAGAAAAAGGGTTCGTCCACATTTCCAAGATATCTAAAGATTATGTTAAAAGCGTGGAAGAGTACCTGAGGGAAGGGCAGCAAATAGAAGGCAAAATCATAGGGAAAACGAAGGATGGTAAATGGGAAATAACATTGAAAGACAGCAACCTTGAAAAACTCAGTGAACAGCAACCAGCTCAAACTGAAGAGGATAAGAAAAAGGCAGATTTTGAAAAAAAGCTTAAAAGGTTCCTTAGAGATAGTGAGGCAAAGTTTGCTGAATACAGAAAGAGAGTAGAGAAAAAAGGCGGTAGGTGGTAATAATCTAGAAGTAATAAATAAATAAGCGGCTCTGATGCTGAGGGCCGCTTATTGTTTTAAGGAAGCTTCTTAATCTCATTCAAAGCCCATTTAACTGCTTTTTTAACTGGTGCAGCGGTATCTTTTTCCACACTGCTTAAAATTTTAAGGAGGTATGCTTTCTTATTTGGCATTTTCGAAGCTATATAAGCTATGGTAGCTATTGGAAGACGCCGTTTCCACGGATCTTCATTTCTTAAATAACTGCAAAGAACATCAAAATAATTCTCATCAGCCAAGCATAGAGGTCTTGTTATTTTCATTGCTATTTGATCACATGTCTCCCAATCTTTTATATAGATTGATACTTTATCCACAAAATCTTTTTTAATCGTTTCATCTTTAATTGAAAAAATCAAACCGATCAAAAATAGCCTTACAGCCCTTCCTGATTTCACACCAAAAACAAGCTCTTTTTCATTTTTCAGCGATTTTCTCCAAAGCTTTTGTAAAAAATCCAAATTGATATAAGGATCTTCTTTAGCCACGAGTTTTGAGAGTTTCATAATTGAAGACGTCTTGATTATTGAATGAACTTTTGTTCTTTCCTTATCTAGTGCTTTAAAAATCTCATCGTAAAGGCTTTCATCCTCTTTTGATAATAGTAATGCAAGCTTTTTTGCGACTTCCCTCGTCATTCTATTTCGTCCCTCATTCCTATCTCATTTAATATGATAAAATCTTTTTCCCTCCACTTCTCTTTCACTTTTACAAAAAGGTCGAGGTAAACTTTCCTGTCGGTCAAAAATTCAAGTTCTCTTCTTGCCATGGAACCTATCTGCTTTATCATCTGACCACCTTTTCCTATAAGTATTCCCTTCTGACTATTTCTTTCAACATATATATTGGCTCTTATGTAAAGAACTCCATTTTTCCTTTCTTTTACTTCTTCCACGATAACCGCCGTTGAGTGAGGAACCTCTTCTCTGGTCAAGAGAAATATCTTTTCTCTAATAAGCTCCGCCGCCATGAATGAAAGTGGTCTATCGGTTACCATATCTTCCGGGTAAAACTTTACTCCTTCTTCCAGATTATCTTTTATTAACTGCAAAAGTTCAGATATTCCCTTACCAGTTTTTGCAGATGTGAATACCTCGCCAATTATATTCTTAATCTTACTTTTTGTTTTTTCCATCAAAACCTTCGCATCTTCCATCTCAACAAGATCCATTTTGTTCACATCTATGATAGTTTTAGCTTCTGACTTGTTTATAATGTCTGCTATGTTGTCTTCAGGTTCACCCCAGCCCCTCTCACCATCGAGAACAAATAAAATAATATCTACACCTTTCAGTGCAGCTGTTGCAGCTTTCACCATGAATTCTCCAAATCTGTGGAGTGGCCTGTGAATTCCAGGTGTATCAACAAAAATTATCTGGCTATCTTTATCGTTGTAAATGACGTTTATTCTATTTCTTGTTGTTTGAGGTTTTTCAGTAACTATCACAACTTTTCTTCCGAATATAGCGTTTATAAGGCTTGATTTCCCCACATTGGGCCTTCCTGCAAGACCAACAAAACCTACTTTCACAGAATCACTCCCTTAATTTTTCTTCCAATTCTTCTGGAATGGTTATCTTTATCCCGTCTTTTTGTTTTTCATAATAAATGATGTACACTTTTATTTCTTCTGGTAACATTTTTTTGAGCCGGCATGTTACGGGCTTTATGCTAACGGGTATTCCACCAATATAACCATCAATTCCTTTGCTTTCTTCCTCAGGTGTGGAAAGTTTGTACTTTGTATTAAATCTTTCAGCTATTTTTTTCAACACTGCTTCTTGAAATCTTAATCCAACAAACGTTTTTACTATTACCAGATCCCTTACCCATTGTCGAATCATATTCTCATCAATCTGATTGATAACATCTCTAAAGTTGTTTATCATTTCCAGAATTTTTCTTGGTTGCTTTGTCTATAGAATCCGGATACCTTTCTAAGTACCACTGTTCCCATTCCCCCAAAGTTCTACCTGTAAATTCTTTTATAAATTCACTCACTTGCCCAACAACTTTTGGTCTTGTTGCTTGAGCATTTTGATTTGCCAAGTTCATTATCTGAGTTGCATATTTTGGAAACTCTGGACTATCTATTTCCATCAATCTTCGTATTTCATCAACTTTTATTTTAAATTTCATAAAAACACTCCTCATTAAAGGTTTCTGTTCACTTTTTAATCTTCACTAACACAATGATGACTGTTTTCCAATTTCACAAATCTACTCTTTAAATCGTATTCGGAATCTTTGTCTGCAACAGCAAAACCTTTTTTTATCAAGTAAGCATTTACAAATATCTTATTTTTAAGATACACATATGCTTCTACTACTTTCTTTTCTGGTATGTAGCCTTTATCAAATTTGAGATACACTTTCTTTTTTAAAACATACTTTCTCAAGTAAGACAAGGCAGACTCTAAATTTGTTATTTTTATGCCCCGCAACTTCACCATAATTCCAGTATCTAACTCTAACTTTCCATCTTCCAAGACATCAACTACTCTATACAAGTTGTTTTTACCAAACCTCAACTTATCTGGTTCTAATAGAGGCTTAGCATCTTTTATTCGTGGTGTATAATCTATGTCATCTGCGGTAATAGTCATATCCCTTTTAACGATTTCTGCATGTCTATTAAAAAACATCCCTATGTTTTCTATTCCTATCTTTTTCTTTATAACCTCCAAGAAATTTTCGTTTATCTCATATCCTATTGCATTTCTACCTAATTCCAAAGCTACCTTTGCTGTAGTTCCGCTTCCTAAAAATGGGTCTAAAACAGTTTCTCCCACAAAAGAAAACATTTTTATTATACGTTTGGGAAGTTCATCAGGGAACATTGCTTGATGATCTATCTGCCTTGCCCCACCAAAATACCAATGTCCGTTAAAATATTCTTTCCACTCCTCTTTGGTTAGCCTCGATTTCTCCTTTACTTTTTGAGGCGCTCTCCTACTTTTACCAGGCTTTTTGAATATAAGGATATGTTCATAATCTATTTCAACCATTCCATTTGGTGGATATGGATAGGATCCCATTACGTTTGCTCCACCAGTTGTATTCATTGTGGTTTTTTTCTGCCAGATTATTGAACCCATATAATCAAAACCTATATCTTCACATTGCGCAATTATCTCCGCATGAAGCGGTATAATTTTATACCTTCCATAAACTATAGATCGCGCAAACTGATCACCTATGTTGACGACTAACCTTCTTCCTGGTTCTAAAACCCTATAGGACTCTTTCCAAACTCTATATAGGTCTTTAAGATATTCATGGAGTGTTTGACCATATCCAATTTGGTTTTCAGTTCCGTAATCTTTTATTGACCAGTATGGCGGTGAGGTAACAATCAACTGAATGGAGTTATCCTCTATCTCTAACATTTTACGACTGTCACCTATTATTATTTTCGCCCAATTCTCCATATTTTCACCCTCACTTGTCTACTCTGTATTTAAATGAAATGCAAAGGTACTCTTTAAAATTTGAACCAAATCCCTCCTCACTCTTCTGAAGCCACTACCTTATTCTTCCCTGTTCTTTTTGCAACATAAAGTGCCTTATCAGCAGCTTCTATTATCTCAAGAACGGACCTTTTTGCCCTGCCATTCTTTGAGGATGCAACACCAATACTCACAGTTATCTTCAAATCTTTTTGTATTTTGCTCCAATCATTCTTTTCCACATTCTCTCTGAGCCTTTCCACAGCCTGTCGTGCCTTCCCAAGTTCTGCATTTACCATTCCTATTACGAACTCTTCTCCGCCATATCTTCCCAATATATCCACTTCTCTGAAAGAATTTCTCATTATCTTTCCAAGTTCTTTTAAAACTTCATTTCCAACCGGATGCCCATAGGTATCGTTAACTTTTTTAAAGTTGTCTATATCAACCATTGCTATGCTTAAGTTTTGATTATTTCTCTTTGCAAATGCAAAGTATTCAGATAGCTTCTCTATAACAGTTCTGTAATTTAAAAGCCCAGTTAATTCATCATATTTTGCCTGTTTTAAAGCAACAGAATAGGATATCATGAGTTTAAAAAGCTTTCCTAAATGCATTGTTATCTCTCTCAGTATATCGTCTCCTTCTCGTGGAATGTCCCCTTCGACTGCCAAAATCCCCACTTCCTGATCGCCATCCTTAAATGGATAATATTTAAAATCTGGCATGTAATCTCCCGACTCCAATGTATCTCCTAAATACTTCCATCCAGCAGGAAAGGTCGGCCTGGAAAATTTAGAAAATAAAAATTCTCTAACTTTTGATACATTGAGATCTTTTTCCCTGGAAGAGATAAAAAGTACACCCTCTTGAGGATTCAACACCATTATGGCAAGATTTTTCGGCATAATAAGCAGATTTATGAAGTCTGATAATTTCCAGAAAACATGCTCTTCATCGGAAATGTAACTGAAAAGCGAATAAACCTCCTTTATAACAGTCTCTTTGAATATTATATTCTCAAGGAGGTGGTTTAATTCTTCAAACTTAGGTCTAACAGATTTTTCCAAAAGTTCCGGGCGGCTTCTGTAACTTCTGCTCAAAATTTCTTTAACGAAACTTATTATTCTATCCTGTGGTTCACCTTTTTTAAGAAAATCCGTAGCACCTGCCTTAAGAGCCCAGAATTTATTCAAAGTTTCTCCAAGGGATGTCATTATTATGAGCCCTGCCTCTTTAAAAGCTTCCTCATTCCTTAGAAGCCTGCAAAGGGTATAGCCCTTAATAACAGGCATTTCCACATCGATAAACGCTACATCCGGTACAAATTCCATTGCCTTGTTGTAACCATCAAGCCCATCTTTAGCAGTTAAAACCTCATGGCCTCCTTTTTTCGCTATATCAGATATGAAAGTTCTCCATAACATACCATCATCAACCACTAACACTCTTTTTCTTTCCATTTTGATTCCTCCAAATCATTCCAAATTCTCAAGAAACATCGCTATATCAATTAAGCTTCTCTTTAAAGCATTGAAAACATTTTCAGCAACAACTTCTGGAAGACGCGAAAACTTTGCATCCTGCTGAACAATAACCCTCCCCCCAGCTTTAGAAATTCCCATAGCTCCCTCTACTCCATCCCTTCCAAGCCCGCTTAAAATTATCGCAACAGCTTCGCTTCTAAAAAGCTTTGCTGCACTTTTGAACAGTCTGTCTATACTTGGTGCAACTATACCAACGGGGTTCTGCACTATAACAACATCTTTTCCTGCCAGTGTTATATCTTTTCCTCCAGCAGGCATGTAAATAGTTGACGGGGTAACCAAATCCTTATCCTTCACAACCTGAACATTCCATTTTATCTGAGCAGAAAAGCTTTTCGCAAAACTTTCTACATCTTCCGCTGCATTATGCTGGGCAATTATAACAGGCACTTTCAGAATTTTCACTTCTTGAAACAACCTTTTTAAAGTTTCAGGACCCCCTGCAGAAACACCAATAACAACTATTTTCATTTTTAATCCTCCAAAAACCTTATAAGGCTTTCTATAGCCTGCCCTTTTTGTATAAATTCGTCAGCACCATATTCCTTCGCTTTGGGGTAATAAACGTCATAATCTTCAGCCGTTAACATAGCCACCTTTACATCTTTGTTTTTTGATTTCACTATTTTTAATAGATCTATTCCATTTCCATCAGGAAGGTTTATATCCAAAAGAGCAAAATCGAGTTTCTCTTTTTCTATAAGTCTTTTGCCCTCTTCAAACGAACTTCCCTCAATTGTTTCATAACCAAGTTTTTCAACTGCCCTTTTCAGGACTACTCGCGTAAGTGGTGAATCGTCCACTATCAACACTCTTTTTCTAATTACGTTCTCCTTCCCTTTTAACGGCATTGTCGAAGGGTCAACTATGGGCAATGGGTGTCTGTAAAGTCCAAAAGCAAATCCTTTTATGGAAGATATTTCCACAAAAGAGGATTTTACTGTCGTTTCCCTTATTCCTATTACCTCATCGATAGCTATAACAGAATTCTTCGTAATAATAGCCTTTTTAAATTCCTCTGTATTAAAATCTTTTACAACATAATTCTTATTCCCAACATTCACATAAATTTTTCCATTAAGTTCAAAAACTTCTGGATTTGAAATAACTTCTTCAACATCAGTTAAGTTGATTCCAAAAATTTTCTCCCCTCTCTTCACAACAAGAATCTTTTTCAAATACCTTTCCACAGGAAGTCTTATATGAAACTTCGTACCTCTTCCTTTCTGCGACGATACTTCAATTTCCCCATTCATAGTCTCTATTGCACTTTTCACAGCATTAAGCCCTACACCACGTCCCCCCTTCGATGAAACTTCATCAAGTGTAGAGAATTGAGACATAAATATTATTTTGGAAGGATCCATCTCTTCTATGCTCATATTTTTAGCCTTCTCTAAGATTTTATCCGCATCTATACCTTTTCCGTCATCTTCAACAATAACATGTAAAGTTTCAGAATCTATCCATGCTTTTACAATCACAGTTCCTGTCTCATTTTTGCCATTTTCTTTTCTCTCTTCTGGAAGCTCTATTCCGTGAACAACAGCGTTTCTAATCAGATGGATTAGAGAATCCCTCAAAACTCCAGCATGTTTTCTTGTCACCCTGGCATGAGAATCTATTTCCAGAATAAGTTTTGCTTTCTTACCAAGTTCTGTAGCATCCATAAGTACATATCTATCAAAACCTTCCACAATTTCCTGCATGGAGATGTAAACTATCTTTTCATAGAAATCAAAGAAGAGACTTTTGAGGGACATTAAATTGTAAGAAACCGATGCTTTATCTCCAGATATAATGCTGGATTCAAGTTCTACCAATCCATCCATCGCCTTCTCCAAGAAACTCTTTAAATCTTCGGAAAATTTCACAGACTGATACTGCCTTTTTACTCTCTTCCTGCCTTCAAGTATATCTTCTATATCCTTCATATCTTCCTCAGTCAAATCCTTCTCTTTCGATGATATATAATCAACCACTTCGCTTATCCTGGTTGCTACAACAGGGTCAACCGATGTCTCTTTCCATTCTCTAAGATAATCTTCCAATCTGTGAAAAATTTTCTGGAAGTTTTCAAAACCAACAAGACCAGAAGAACCTTTAAGCGTATGAAAGGCCCTGAAAACCTCTTCTACGGATTTTTTACTCGAGGGATTTTCTAAAAGCTCTGTTAAACTTTTCTGTATAACAGAAACTTTATCTTTAAACTCTTTGAAAAAGAGTTCTTTTAAATCCATCGTAAAAGCTCCCCTATATTTCCTTCGTTATAAACCTTATACCTTACACCATTTATAAAAGCAAAAACCCCTTCACTCGACCTTTCAAATATCACTTCCTCCGTCCTTATCCTGCTGCAAGGTATGGCTACATCCTCCAGAACTATTACCCAATTTGCACTTTTAACTGGTTTCTTCCAGACAATGGGTACAGGATTTCCTTCAAAACTGGTAAAACCGTGTATATTTCCATAATAGAATTTTCCTATAGGGTTTACACTTTGGACCTCCTTCACAAGCCTCTTTGGCAGCACAAACTTCTCTGAGTCAACCTCCACAAGGAGAGCTGTCATACTCTCTTTTTCTTTCTTCTGTAGCACCTGAAGACTTTCGTCAGTTTTTATATCTATTTCAATATCCTGTGGAATTCTTGGAAGATTGCTAAAGAATTTATCTTCGAGAAGATAAACCACATTTTTGTTCAACATGAAGGCTTTCTCAAAATTTTCTTTTAATACACCTTCGACTTTCATGAATTCTTCAACGTTGTATATTCCATCCATATCGTACACTCCAACAGCAAAACCTTTTTTCAAAGCAACGAATATTTTTATTTTTTTACCCCCAAGAAGTGTATTTAAAGCAACTGCAGAATATATCTTTCCATTATAAACTATTGCACCAAGAAGATTATCCTGCTTCTGCGGGACTTCATGGATGTTGAACTGACCAACACCTGCTACTTCTTCAGTATCAAATCCAACATAAGTTTTCTCCGACACTCTGCAAACAAGTACTTTCATAATATCACCTTGGATACTGAACTCAAAAATGTATCATCTGGATATAAAACAAGGGCTTTTTTCAAAACCTTTCGTGCTTCATCTTCCCTGTTCAAACTAAGCAAAGTTGTTATATGATATTTAACAAGTTCCTTACTATCCACACCAAATTCATACGCATTCTCTATCCACATCAAAGCTTCATTGTACATAGCACTATTTACGAGCTCCTTAGCCACATTTATATAATCTTTACTCGTTTTTACTATATGACTCTCAATAAGATCTTTCTCATCTCTAATATCCATTTTAGACCCATGTGGTTTCTTTTTCCACAATATACCATCCCTTACCTTTACAGGCTCGAATCTTTGTAACACCTCTTCATACAATTCTCCCGTCCCCAGTACAAAATAACCATCATCACTTAACAGCTCATGTATTTTGTCTATTACACCGTTTAAAACTTCCTTTCTGAGGTATATCAAAATCCTTCTTGCAAATATAAAATCAAATTTACCCTTGCTCTCAAAATTCAAAATGTTATCAACTATAAAATGCACATTATCTCTGTAAACATACTTAACAGCATATTTGTCACCAACCTTATCAAAATAAAGATCTATATCTTTCTCTTTCAGCTTCCTTAACTTCCATTTTTCGTACAAGCCAGCCCTTGCAACATTTATTCTTTCTTCACTGGCATCAATGCCTAACATATAAGAATTTCCCCACTTTTTCGCCAAAAATGAAAATGTATACACCTCTTCCCCCTCTGAACATCCCAAGCTCAGCATCTTTGCGTTCCTAATTGATGAAAGTAATTGATCAACCGCTTCCCATGTATGAGAATCACGAAAGAAATAACTCTCCCCAATATCAAGAAGGTTCTTAGCAACAGTGTGTGAGGCATTTTCACCAAGGCTGAGTCTTTTAACTTCGTCTATAACATTTTTTATGTGATTTTTGCTAAGACTTAAACCGTAGGAATCAATTATATTCTGGACAATCTTTTTCGCGTCAACCAAACTATCACCACCATCAATGCAAATGATAACACAACAGAATAGATGCCGTGCAATTCAACAGCTGGAAATCTGGATATGAACTGGAATAATTTTACTACAGGAAATTCCAGGGGTTTAAGACCAGTGAACAAAACACGAGAAAAGTTCTCAAGTCCAAGAATGTTTAAAAGCGAAAACACAGCGCCTGAGGCTACAAGTATACTGATGTATGGTGAAACAAAAAGCGAAACGAAAGGAGAAAGCAAATTTATCCTGTCGAAAAATAAAATAGAAAACGGCAGGGAATAAAGATACGCCCAGAATGGCACCAAATACCATTTTTCCTTGTTTTTTAAGGATACCAATATTCCAAATGTTCCAGAGTAAGACATCAAAAAGGATGGAGAAAATATTATATAAACATCTTCCAAAAGTGACATGAGAGCAGCTATTCCAAGAACATTTAAGATGGAGATCGGATAGTCTATCAATTTAAAAATCGCCCACACAGTTATAAAAATCAGAGCTCTTATCGCTGAAGGTGAAGGGCCACTTTGAACAGCCAGCATAAAAGCTATAAAAAGAGAAAGAGGATAAGCAACAAACATATTCGAAATAAAGGAAGATACAAGTACTAACGCCAAAGTGAAATATATTCCTATATGAAACCCTGAGACTGCAAATATATGTGAAACACCAGCCTTATTAGCTATTTCATCGGGAGTAGAGATTAGCATTTTTGCAGTTAGGGTATTTAGTCTTTCAATGTTTTCACGCTTTTCCCATACATAAAGCTTCATTCTATTAAGAGGGTCAAGATCAACAGGAAAAGTATAACATCTGGAAAGGATGTATTCAGGGTAACGATTTTTTCTAAGTTCTATACCTGTGCAATACACCCTTCCACCTGTATTCAGTTTTGCATATCCATGGCCCTTTATCTTTTTCCAGTTATTTCCATCCCACACCCTGACGTTTTTAACAACAGCAGATTTTCCCTTTAAAGAACTTACCAATCCTAAAACTTCTCCAGCAGCAGGTGTTCTGAGCGAGAGGATAGCACCTACCATCAAAAACATAGCTGCCACTATAATTTCCTTTCTTCTTGAAAACATAAAAAAAGAAGCTGCCCCCAGTATTACGCTGAGGGGCAGACCGATTATTTTAAGAAGAGCACCTGTGGATAAAAAAAGTGCTCCTACAAGAAAAAAAGCATTCATGCGCCGTATTTTTCAAGCCTTTGTGCGTGGGCGAGCATAAGCATCATTGAATCAACTGCATAGAATGTTCCAAGAACACCTCTTGCACATTCAAACTCATCGAACTTTTCCGATGCGCCTTTCCTTACAAATTTTGATCTTATCATGTATGGCACAGGATGCCAGCTATGGGACTTCATGAGACAGGGCGTGGAGTGGTCTCCCGTAACTACCACTACAGCAGGGTTTAGTGCAAGAAGCTTTGGTATATTTCTGTCAACCTCTTCTATAACCTTCACCTTTTCCTCAAAGTTACCATCTTCACCATAAGAATCGGTTTTCTTTATATGGAGGTAGAAAAAGTCGTAATCATTCCAGTACTTTTTTAGCGTCTCGAACTCATCATCAACCGTCGTTCCTGCTTTCAGAACCTCCATACCAACCAGCTTTGCAATACCCTTATACATCGGATATGTTGCGATAGCAGCAGCTTTTACTTTGTAAACATCTGGAAATTGAGGAAGCTTCGGATATTTGGAAAATCCCCGTAAAAGCGCCCAATTCATTTCTGGCTGATCCTTTAGCACTTCGCCTATCTTCCTTATTAGCTTGTTTACAACCTCTGCCATCTTTTCGGCTTCAGGCTTTAAAGCCTTTGCCCATTCCATTTCTTTACCTTCCTTTTGTGGATCAGCATCGCTCACTGCATCATATAAGTCGTCCCCAGTGAACTTAACAACAAACCTGTGTTCTTTTCCAGGATAAAATGTTACCTTTACACCATCTATCTCTTTTATATTTTCATTCAATATCTCAACTACCTTTGCACTCTTCTCTGTTGGTGGCCTTCCTGCCCTTCTGTCAATTACAACACCATCCTTCATAGTTGCAAAGTTTCCTCTTGCCACTACATCTTTTTCTCCAACTTCAACGCCTGTTCCAAGAGCCTCCAGAATACCCCTGCCTATCTGGTATTTAATGGGATCATAACCAAAAAGCGATAAATGTCCGGGTCCACTACCTGGCGTTACACCGTAAGCAACCGGTATGGTCTGTCCAAGCTCACTTTCCTTCGCCAGAGCATCAAGGTTGGGAGTTTTCGCTACCATAAGTGGAGTTTTCCCATCGACAGGAAGATCTCCTATCCCATCCATAACTAAAAGAACTAGTTTCGTTTCATTCTTTGTTACTATATTCCTGAGGATTTCGTGTCTATCCATCGTATCACCTCCTGAAATCACTTTTGTTTTATAAATTCACAAATTGCTTTTTCGATATCAAGTATTAAAATCTATGTAGAATTCTACCATGGTTATTTTGTGAAGGAAGTATTAAAGTTAATTTCAAAAATTTTGTAAATACAATGCGTTATAAAGTAGCTTCTAAGAAAATATAATATTTACGGGGGGTGCTGCAGTGAAAAGTACCAATGAAAGGATGAAGAAGTGGGGAATAATTTTCGCGGTTGCTGTTCTGGCAGCACTTGTGTTACCGTTTTTTATATACAGCCTCACTCCGAAAAGAAGAGTAGAAAAAAGATATGTTATAAGAGACATTGAGACTATAGAAAATTTGCTAAGGTATGGAGACATGTCAACAATTAATGAAGATTTATTAAAAAGTATGGTCAGAGAGCTTGAATATTTAAAAATCGCACTTCCTGAAAAATTCCACAGAATGGACTTTTTTTTGAGAGCCCAACCAATATTAAGCAAAGCAGCCGATCAAAATACCGAGATAATTTTTGGTGTTCCCGATTATTACCCTGTTCTTCCATTTAAAGCACGATATGTCAACGGAAAGTTTTTTGTTGTTGAAAGTGTCGACGATAAATTAAAACCTGGGGATGAGATAGTTAGTATTAATGGAAAAGATACAAAAAGTTTCTTCGAATACCTGAAAAGTCTTGTAAGCGCTGACTCTGAAGCACTTTTAAGCAAAAAAATTGAGGAAAGATTCTGGCAACTTCCATTTATAGAAAGAAAGGAAAAATACACCCTTGAAACAAGGAAAAAAGGAAAAATTGAAGTTTCCTTTGTTCCAAAAAAGACCTATATAGAAAAATTAAGAAAAATAAAAGGACACGAATGGGATTACAAATTTGAAGCTCAAGATAACTTCGGAATTTTAAAATTCAAAACTTTTAACCTCTATGGCCAGGATATACAAAACCTTGAAGACGATTTAAAGAAAGCAGCTTCTATGAACTTGAAATACTTTATTATCGATATAAGAGATTGCACAGGGGGCAACTTAAATACTGGACTTAATATTTTGAGCTATTTTACGGATCACGCGGTTACACTCAAGCGATATTATACTTTTAGATCTTCCGAATATTGCGGAGGTGAAGGAAAGGGAGAAATTCAGGAGATGGTAAAGGAGTATCCAATCCAGCCAGCAAATGAAAGGATGAATTCAAAACTTATTGTTCTTGTAGATAGAACAACTTCTAATGAAGCACTTGACTTTGCTTATATTGTAAAAAAGGCAGGGCTTGGTCAAATCTATGGAGAAGTTCCTGATCAAAATCTGAGTCACACCTTCATGGTCAGTGGAAAATCACTTCCTTCAGTCAGCATGTTCGCTGCCATATCCTGTGCAAGATGGAATGAAAGCGGAAAATTAGAAGTTGACAAGGAATTCAATCTCGAAGATATGCAATACACAAACTATATTGCCGGAAAAGATGATATTCTATTAAGGACATTAATAAACGAAATTAAGTCACTCAAGTAACAATATCGCTACCTTAGCATGAAGGATTGAATCTTTCCCTAAACGCTGGAGTCTTAAGTATGATAAAGGGATGAAGCTGAAAAAGAGGTGAAAAATATGGGCAAAAAAACTGCAAATGTTTTGTTTTATTTGTCGCTACTTCTTTTAATATTCTTTGTCTCAGGGTGCGGTTTTATAATTATCACAAACCCTGATGAAGGTGAAAACACCATAACTTTGATAAGCCCCATGAATGGAAGTGGATATTATCCAACAACAGTATTTTTAAAATGGGAAGGACCTAAGGATAAAGAGATTTCATCCTATAAGGTGTTTCTTTCAGAAAACAAGGAGAATGTTGAGAATGAAAGTTCAAGCGCTTTAGTATGGGATATACCTGGTGATAAAACTTCACTCAAAATCTCCTCGCTTGAAGATAAAAAAAATTATTACTGGAAAGTTGTAGGGGAAACAGCTGAAGCTACTTATGAAAGCGCTGTCTGGGGCTTTTCCACAAAGAACTCTTCAGATATAGAGTACCTCGTAGGCGTGGGAGAAGACGGATTATATATATTCGACATAAAAAAGCCTGTTGGAATGGCTGAGAATGGTGAAATATTGCTGTCTTCGGGTTTAATTTCAATGAAAGTTCGTGAAATAGATGGAAGTCTATACGCTTTTACAATTGAAAATAATGAGATGGGAATGCCAAGAGTATTTTCTGTTTATGACATAACGGATTTCAGCTCGTATACACAAACAGCCAGTTTTTCGGGTGAAAAAGAATTATTCGATATAGCAATACTGGACGGTAAAGCTTTCATAGCTGCAGGATATGATGGAATAGAAGTTTATGATATCAATGATCTGTCAAGGCCTCTTAGCAACATTCCTGCTGACGAATATGGAGATTATTACACTAAAGTGAAAGTGTTTAACATAAACGAGTATGAAAAATATGTAATGGCTATATCTGACAACGATAAGATCATGGTTATTGAAGCCAACACTTTAATGCCCGCAACAACGATTAGTTTTGAAGAAGATATAAAAATCAATTCGGTATTTTATGATGGTGCATATCTCTATGTAGTAAGCAGAGGCAAAGGTTTATCAATTTACAAGCTTGAAGACTACAACACCATAGATGAAGTTTCCAGCATATTCGTTAGGGGAGACTTCACAAGCGAAGAATACGATGTTTACGTTAACGGTGATTATGCTTACATTGCTGCCGACAGTTTCTTTGCAGTTGTGGACGTTTTTGATAAGGAAAATCCATACATTTTATCCACAACTAAAGTAGTAGGAGCAAGAAAAATCATATATTCAGATAATAAAGTTTACCTTGTGGGAGACACTCTTGGAAGCTTTAGCCACTGGCTCTGTGTGGTTGATGTGTCAAACCCGTACAACCCGGAGCTTTTAGGAACCTACAGAACTTTAGGTGGGAAAGCTGTAGATGGATCACTCATCGATAATAATTTTTATCTTGCGGATGAGGAAGGGAAAATTTTAAAGATAGATGTTTCTGATCCTGAAGGGATTAAAATAAATGGAAAAGTTGAGTCCGGGTTCATGGGAGATAAAATACGCATTGAAGGAAACAGAATATTTGTTGCAAATTCCACTGGGTATAAGGTTTTTGATATAAATAATGCCAATGATTTTGAAGAAATCTATGATTCAGGATTTATCGGTGATGGTGTAGGAGTAAATTCTATTTACACTTACGATAATGACTTTTATGTGGGATTTAATGATGGAAGAGTGTATATTTATTCTCAGGAAGAACCAGGAACTGTTTCGGGAACTCCTATTGATCTTTATGATGCCTCCACTGGAGATATATACGTATGGGAGAATTATGCATACATAGCAAGCTATAGCGACATTGATGGCAGTGTATCAAATGGCATTTACGTTGTGGATTTGAATAAAACTCCAACAGGATCTTATGAGAAGTTCCTTCCATTCGATAATGTTGTAGATATGGTTGGAAAAGAGGATAAAATCTACCTTTTAACTTCAAACAAAGTTATCGTTCTTGATATCACAAATCCAAGCAGTCCTGAAATTTTAAGTGAAGATATACAAATATCAAATGGAGTAAGCATATATGTTGATAAAGATGAAAATATCTATGTAGGTACATATGACGACACGAATGGTGCTTGCAAGTTGGTTATAATAGAAGGCGATTTTAGGCACGAGCTTCCCCTACCTTCCGAAGTTCAGACTATGGAACGGATAGGAAATTACCTTTATCTCGGCCTGTTTAACGATGGGCTGGCTGTTGTTGACAAAGGTATGGCTAATCCAGAGATAGTTGGGTGGTATGGTACAGTAAACATTAGAGATATTAAGGGTTATTAACGATATAGAAATTTCAGATGAATTTAATATACCTTGTTTAAACTCAAAATCATGTGAAAATATATATATCGCACAAATTCTGCACCTTCAGGGGTGATAGTATGAATTTTGCCATTTTTGAAAAAGTTGCTAATGAATATGAAACACCTGTATTCGTTTATTTTGAAAAAACTTTGAAAAGCCGCGCCAGAAG
>JAGHBG010000024.1 GCA_021161105.1 Thermotogaceae bacterium
TACTAAAATCAGCTCATACAAAAACGGGATTGTTTTTAAATTATCCCCCCTTATCATGTTCTCTACTGCTGTGGCGTGTATATAAACTCCAGGCTCGTTGTTTGAAAACGGCGTAACTCTAAGATCGTATAGACCCTTTGCCGTCGCTGTGTATCCTATTATAACAATCTTTCCATCCACAAACTTCTTCAATTCCGCTGGGTTACCTCTGTAAACATTCAGAAATGGAATAGTACTGAAATTATCTTCACCTTCACCGTAGTAATACAAATTGAAAAGTCCGTGGCTGTCGAAGGGAACGTAATAGGTTTTTATTTTTATTCCATTCTTTTCTACAGGAATTTCAATGCGTTTCTTTCTAAAGTCAACCACCAGGTCTGTCTTTATAGGGTTCTGCCCAAGATACAGGGCATATCCGAGTATATCCATATGAGGCAGAAAACCACTGGTTTTTTTGGTCTCTATAGCCCATTTTTCTTCTATAAATAAAGGTAGTCTCCTTATTTTCCCATCCATATCAACTGCTGCAACTTCGAAACTCGCAACTGGCACTACATCTGCAAATATCTTTATAGGGGGTCTTATCTTGTAAATAGATATCGGTGTTATCAAAGATAAATCCTGGAAGTTCTTCATTTTGTAAACATAACGCAAATAACCAGTATTATCTTCCAGTTCCTTTTTCATAATTTCATTGTAATGATTATATGTTTTCTTCTCATTTATAAGATAAGTTCCAAGAACAACTTTTTTGTTTAAGAGAAGAACTGCTGCCAGATATCTATCACCTTTTGGATCTTCTTCACTGGGATTGGTAAAAGAAACATCAAGGAGAACTGCTTTTGCACCAGCTTGAAATAGTTTATGTATAACCATAGCATATTTTGCCCTTGAGAGTGGCCAAAAATCTCCTTCTCCTTCAAACCAGCTCAATGTTTTCTCATCCATTCCTACTACAACAACATGAGGATCGATTTTTAGTTTTCCTCGAAGGTTGTACATCAAATCCTGAAATTTAAGCTCAATGAACCTCAGCCACCCCAGGTTAAGAGCATAAGAAAAGAAATAAATTACAATCAGTACGACTGATAAATATAAAAGATGCCTGGTTTCCCTTCCCAAGATACGCACCTCCAGGGTGTAGAACATAACCTGTCTATATGGTAACATATAGCGGTGGAAAATCTCGTTCAAGGAGGGATTGTTGTGAAGAGAACATACCAACCATCAAGAAGAAAAAGGAAAAGAACACATGGATTTCTTGCAAGAAGTCGTTCCAGGGCTGGGAGAAAGGTCTTGAAAAGAAGGAGGAGAAAAGGCAGGTGGAGACTCGCCGTTTAACCAGGGACGAGCGCCTGAGGCTCAGAAAGGATTTTAAAAATGTATTCAAAAACGGGAAATCTGTTTATAATGAGTACTTTAGAATCGTTTATGTAAAAAATGAATTAGGGCTAACAAGGATAGCAGTCCTGGTTAAGAAAAAAATAGGGAAAGCAGTTTACAGAAACAGGATAAAGCGTTTAGTGAAGGAGTTTTTTAGAAATAACAAAAGATTATTCCCTGAATCGAGTGATATAGTTTTTTTAGCAAGAGGCGGGTTCAAGGGTAAAGAGAGTGTGAATTACAAAGATGTGGAGAGAGTTATTTTGGATCTTTTGGAGAGAATAAAATGAAAAGAATTTTAATACATCTTATAAGATTTTATCAAAAATTTATATCGCCACTTTTTCCTCCAACATGCAGGTTCGAACCTACATGCTCGAATTATTCTATACAGGCTCTTGAAAAACATGGACTCTTAAAAGGACTCTATCTGAGCCTCAGGCGCATAATTCGATGCAATCCCCTCAATGAAGGTGGATATGATCCCGTACCTGAAGAATTTCACTTTTTCAAAGTTAAGGGGAGGGAAAAATAATGAAAAAATATGTAGTACTGGCTTTAATAGCCACTGTAGCTTTATTTATGTTTCCTTTGAGCTACGAGCTGGAGAACGACAAAATTATTGTAAAAGGAAGATTTGTTGAATATCAGATTGATGAAAATGGAGATCTTCAGAATGTTTACATCATAGTTTACCCGAACAAAAGAGTTCATATATACACATACACAAGTGATGGTTTCACTGTATTAGATGCCTCGAATGTTGTTTCCACAAACGCTGAGGAAAAAAACGGAGATGTATATTTAAGCTTTTTGTACTCTTCAGGTTTAAAAAAGACCTATCATTTCATTAATGGGCCGCATTACGAATTTTATGTCGAATTTTCAAAAGAGACTGCTGTAACTCTTCCAAGCGTAAATCTACCACAACACGACCTGGTTCAGGATAACTACTATGTTTCTTACTACTCCAAAAATAAAGTTGTTTCAATATGCAGGATAGAAAAAGGAAGGTTAAAAGATAATGTAGCATATGCAAAAAGAGTTCATGTTTACATGGGACCACCAAAAAAAACCTTTTTGAGAGAGGTTTTTAAAGACAACTATGACAAAGTAATTTCTCTTCTTAACGATCTTCATGTTTACGGAGCTTATGATATAGTGTTTTATCCATTTGTATGGTTCTTCCACTGGCTTTACGAAGTCACAGGTAACTTTGGATGGGCAATAATACTATTCACCTTTGTTGTGAGATTGGTACTTTATCCACTTTATCACGCGCAAACCAAATCCATGATAAAGATGAGAAAAATTCAAAAAGATATCGAATATATCAAAAAGAAATATAAAGATCCTCAAAAACAGCAACAAGAACTCATGAAAGTTTATAAAGAAAAGGGCGTTAATCCCATGAGTGGGTGCTTGATGATGCTCATTCAACTGCCCATATTTTTTATACTCTGGGGAGTCATAAGGTACTTCCAAGAAGAGTTTGCTTTCGGTAAACCGTTTCTGCTATGGCATGATCTTTCTGCAGGTGGATGGAAAGCCAATGCGCTATTGGTATTAATCACTATAGTGGCAAGCTTCTTCACGACTCTCATAACAAGCCAGGATTCACGAAGCGCGTGGCAGGGAATTATAATGTCAGCTGTATTCCCGCTTCTTTTCATATCGCTTCCTTCAGGGCTTTTCCTGTATTATACAACGAACACGCTTATACAACTTGTGATTACCTATTACATATATAAAAGATACAAGATAAAAGGTATCACTGTCAGAGAACTTTTAGGACTCCCCAAAAAAGCATGACAAGGGGGCGAAGAATGTGAAAAAGATACGATCCACAGCTCCAACTGTTGAAGAAGCGATAGAAAAGGTGATTAAAGAGTATGATTTAAAAGATGATGAATATACATATGAGATAGTAGAAAAAGGTTTTAAAGGAATTCTGGGATTCTTTTCAAAAGAAGCCACCGTCGATATAACCATAAAAAGAAATTTTTACGCCAGAAAGATAAAGGAATTTCTTCTCGGAATAGTTAAAAGCGCTAACCTTGATGTAAAAATAAATGTCACATATAGAGGGAAAACATTTTATGTAAAAATCAAAGGAACAGGCATAGGAAAACTTATCGGCAAGCATGGAAAAACCTTGGGAGCTTTGCAGCATATATTAACCATATTCGTAAACAGACTCAGCGACATTAAGCTGAATGTGGTTATCGATGCCGGAGAATACAGAGAAAGGAGAAAGAAACAACTTGAAACCATTGCTGAGAATGCTATAAGAGAAGTTGTTAGAAATAAAGGAAAAGTTGTGCTTGATCCTATGTTTTCATTTGAAAGAAAGATTGTCCATGAAATAGTAAAGAAATATAAAGGTGTAAGAAGTTACTCTATAGGCGTGGAACCGTATAGAAAGGTTGTTATAGAGTACTTTAGAAAGCATGCCAGAACGAATAGATGAGGAAGGGGGGGGATTATGGATGAAAAAGTTGTAATAAAGAAACCGACAGAGGAAGAACTTGAAAAACTTAGTGTATTCTCATGGCCCATCTGGGAAAAGGAAGAGAGCGAATTTGACTGGTACTACGATGAAGATGAAACATTTTATGTACTTGAAGGAGATGTTGAAGTGAGACTCGATGATGGAGAAGTTGTTAAATTTGGAAAGGGAGATCTTGTTACATTCAAAAAAGGAACAAAATGCACCTGGAGAGTTAAAAAAGCCATCAAAAAGCATTATCATTTTGGAAGTTTATAAAAATAAAGGGGCCTTCTGGCCCCTTTTGCTTTAATTCTATTCAGAACAACTTTAGTTCTTTAATACCTTCCGTAACTATTTTATAAGTATCTCTCGCTATGACAAGCTCTTCATTTGTTGGTATTACCATAACAGCCACTTTAGACTCAGGCTTGGAAATGATTCTCTCTTCTCCAAACACTTCGTTTGCTTCTTTATCACAAACAACGCCAAGATATCCAAGATAATTATCACATATCTCCTGTCTCATAAGTGGGAAGTTTTCCCCAACACCAGCTGTAAAGACAATCACATCTACTCCATTCATAGCAGCCGCATAAGCTCCTATATATTTAGCTATTCTGTACTCATATATATCGAGAACCAGTCTTGCGATAGGGTCGTCATTAAACACACCTTCTTCTACTTCCCTCATATCTGAACTCTTCTTGAAAAGACCTAAAATACCACTTTTTTTATTTAAAAGGTTATACACTTCATCAACGCTCATGTTCAGCTTTTGCTGAAGGTATATAACTATGGCAGGGTCTATATCTCCGCTTCTTGTACCCATTACAAGCCCTTCAAGTGGTGTGAAACCCATCGATGTATCAACAGATTTTCCGTACATAACTGCCGTAATGGAAGCTCCATTTCCAAGATGAGCAGTGATTATTTTCAGAGATTCGTAAGGTTTTCCAAGGATTTCAGCAGCCCTTCTTGAGACGTACCTATGAGACGTTCCATGAAATCCATATCTTCTTATTCTGTGCTTCTCATAGAGCTCCATAGGAATAGCATAAAGATATGCTTTCTTTGGCATTGACTGATGAAACGCTGTATCAAACACTGCAACATTCGGTACATCTGGTAAGAGCTTTTTAATGGCTTTTATTCCCATTATATTTGGCGGGTTGTGAAGTGGAGCAAGATCAGCGTTCTCTTCAAGAACTTTTATTACCTCATCATCAATGAGAACAGAACTTGCAAACCTCTCTCCACCATGAACAACTCTGTGACCAACCGCACCAATCTCTCTAACGTCTTTTATAACTCCAAGTTTTTCATCTTGAAGAATATCAAGAACCTTCTGAATTGCAACATCATGGTCTGGAAGTTCAACTTCTATTACGTGCTTCTCCCCGTTCATTTTGTGGATTATTCTGCTACCTTCAAGGCCTATTCTTTCAGCGATCCCCTGACAAAGAACCTTCTCCCCTTCCATATCAATGAACTGATACTTCACCGAAGAACTTCCAGAGTTAAGAACAAGTACTTTCACCAAAGCCACCTCCAATAATCACGCTTTTCCATTAGAACCTAAAAATCTTATCCTATCTCTTACAATCTCAACCAGCGCATCCTTACCGGCACCAAGGATCTTTCTTGGATCGATTTGAGACCTGTTTTCCGTTAAATACTTCCTCAATTCCGCCATGAAGGTAATTCTTAGATCTGTGTCTACATTCACTTTATTTATACCAAGTTCGATGGCTTTTTTCAAAGCATCTGCAGGAACTCCTTTTGCCCCTTTTATCTCGGCACCGTATTTGTTAGCAAGCTCAACCTTTTCAGGAGGAACCATCGAAGCTCCGTGAAGAACAAGAGGTATTTTTGTGTATTGCTTCACTTTCTTTAACCTCTCAAAGTCAAGTTTTGCCTCTCCCTTGAATTTGAAAGCACCATGGCTCGTTCCAATAGCCGGTGCAAGAAAGTCAACATTCGTTTCTTCAACAAATTTTTTGGCTTCTTCAGGGTCAACAAGTACAGATTCCCTTGAAGAAACATTGTCCTCTACTCCCGCCAATTTTCCTAACTCAGCTTCAACGGAAATTCCAAGAGGATGTGCAAGTTCGACAACTTTTTTTGTTCCCTCAAGATTTTCCTCGAAGGGTTTATCTGAAAGATCAATCATAACGGATGAGTATCCGGTTCTCAAAGCGTAAAGAATGAATTCAAGATGCTTACCATGGTCAAGATGCAAAGCCACAGGTACGTTTACAGAATCTGCAAAAGTTCTAACCATCTCATAAGCCATCCTTGCACCTCTAAATGGATCTCCGTTACCCAGATATTTCATCGCACCTTCCGAAGTTGCAACTATTACAGGAGCATTTTCTGCGTCAGCAGCCTCCACAATTGCCTGCAAAAACTCAAGATCATTGAAGTTAAAAGCTCCAACAGCGTAACCTTCTTTATTAGCTTTCTCCAGAATTTCTTTGGTTGATGCGTACATCAAATCACCTCCTTAATTTTTCTTCAAACGCCTTCAACACAGATTCAGGCACCCAGTAAGATATATCTCCTCCAAGCATTGCAACTTCCTTAACAAGTGAAGATGATAAGAATGAGTACCTTTCATCAGTCATAA
>JAGHBG010000095.1 GCA_021161105.1 Thermotogaceae bacterium
ACATTTATTCAGAGCAGTTCTAATTGGGCTGATAAGAAGTACATCAGTGGGTTGAAGGGGTGGGAAGGGGATTTATCCCTCACATACTATACATCTATGAGAACAGGATTCAGGTTAAACATGCGATATTCTGCGCTTTCTGATGCATATCCAGAGATGAATGATGCTGGCTTCTCAACCATCACCAGCCTTAAAGAACTACTGATCAACACAGGGGTTGTGTACAGGTTTTAGCCCCCGCAACCAATAATAGTCACTACGTTCATTTATATTTTGATACATTGACAACCATTATGGGATATTCATCTATGTAAAAAATATCAAAGGTTTTTTTCTTGTATCCGAAGGACTAACTATTACGTCGTTGGTTCTTAATAGTCTTTAGTATCTTAAGCCTATCCTCCAGAATTTGCAATTTTAAATCACTCTTCTGTATGCTTTTCACTAAATTGTGACACTCATCTATTATGGGAAAGATTTCACCAAAATTTTTTACAATTTTTGCAAGTTCAGGGAAAACGTCTTTTTCTAACACAATAGAGACATACCCAACGCAACTTACAAGTTTGTTGAGTCTTTTTAGCCTTTTTTGTCCGTCCAGTGTAGGTGTATCACAAAATATATTGAATTTCTCTATTTCTGCATAGTCACGAGGGCTATATCGTTTCTTTTTAGGAAAATATCTTTCCTGTTTTTCTATATCTTTTTCAGACATAACCTCTTTCAATTTATCAATAGTTTTATTAAGTTTGTTTTCTGTTTTCCGTTTTTCTTTTTCCAAGCTTACGTTCAGATTATTTAGTGCTTCCTTGACCTGCTTTGACTCTTCTATCCATTCCACCTTATTGTCAGGTTCAGTAAAGAAGTCCAGTAAATAAAAAATACATTTCTTGACCTTTGGGGCATCTAAAAATCTTTTTGTCTTTTCATCAAGCTGATTAAGCTGATCAATATCAACTTCTGATACATGGTGTGGATACCTTTCCTGTATATCTTCCAAATAGCTCGCATATCCCATCCCTCTCCTCCTTTAAAAGTTTTTTAATAGATTTTTCTCTTTTGCCCAGTTCTCAATTTTTTCTTTATCTCCTTTACTTACAGAGGGTTTGATTTCCTTTATACTTCTCTTAATGTCTTCATAAAGGATTTCTGCCTTTCCTTTAGCTTCTTTATATCTGTTTAAAGCTAAAAATGCTGAATTCTCTATAACTTTTTTTATGTCAGCTCCGGAATAACCCTCAAGATACTCAGCAATTTCTTCTATCTGTTTAAGTGTAAGTTTATTACTTCTTTTCTGTAAATTTATCTTCAAGATTTCAACTCTTGCTTCCTTGTCAGGTAAAGAAATATAAAAACATCTATCAAATCTGCCTGGTCTTAAGAATGCATCATCTATCTCGAAAGGTTTGTTTGTAGCAGCAATTATAATAATTTGTTTGTCAATTTCCTTACGATTTAGTATTTTATTCATTTCCATCAGCAATAGAGGTATGAGTCTTTGCATCACAGAAGAGCTTAGATTCTCTCTTTTCATCAATATCCATTCGGCTTCATCCAGAAATAATACGACCCTTGGTTCTGCATTTATTTCATCAAAAAGATTCTTAAGCCTTTTTTCTGCTTCACCCGGATAACCAAGAATGATGGTAGGATCAATCTCAATGAATTTCGCCTCCATTTCTCCGGCTATTGCCTTTGCAATAAGAGTTTTTCCTGTACCCGGGAGTCCGTATAAAAGAATTCCATTGTTTATCCTTATACCGAGTTCTGCTGATGCTTCCAATAGCTCTTCCCTCATAGGATCTATCACTCTTTCCTTGAAGTAGGTTTTTATTTCATTTAAGCCACCTACATCTTTCAGTTTAATTTCTGGAAAGTCTCCGTATGTCTCTGCAGATTCTTCCCTTAGGGTTTTCTCAATTTCTTCATTAGAAATCTTCATGGCTTGGAGTATCTCTCTTGTTGTTTCAGGCCCATAAACATGTTTTTGTGGATAAATCCTATTTTTCTTTTCACTTCTCCTGAAAATATTTGGTAACACAGAAGAAGCATTTTTTACATCCTTCCTTTCACCGGATATTTGGGCTACTTTTACCTGAAGTGGAAAACTTCCACCCCATGCGTCCTTTTCTATGTTTTCTTTTACCTTTGTCTTTGCAATATAGACCCCGTATAGAATGTCTTTGTTGATATTGTAAAGAAATCCAATGTCTCCCTTTTTTATTGGCCTCAGAAAGTTTTCTCTTTTTTTAGTATCTCCAAAAAGATTCCTTGAGAAACACTCCTCTTCAGTAGAATTTGTACATATCATTATAAAACATTGTTTCTTTAACATACACACCTCCTCTTTTTTAGGTTAACACCTCAGAAGTTCTTCAGACTTCAACTTAAAGCCAACGGTAAACTCTGGTTTTATATCTTCTAACTTTTCAAACCACTTTCTTATCCCCTTTAATATTTTTATGTTTTCTACTCCACCATCATATTTTGTTGCTCCGTTTGCATAAACAGTGTAAATGAAAACAATCCAGACCAATGCCATCTTAGTGGAATTCTCTTTACAAACTAGCGGATTATTGAGCAGCATGAGGATTTCTCCCAGAATATCTGGTTGAATATTTGCATATAAAACAAATTTTCTTTCATTCATCCTAATTTCCCTCCTGAATTATATCAGGTACAATGGATATTATGT
>JAGHBG010000162.1 GCA_021161105.1 Thermotogaceae bacterium
AGATAGTCTGCTATTTCCTCAATTTCAACTTTTACTTCATCTCTCCCAAGAAGATCCTCTATCGATATTTCCCTTAAATTTCCAATTCTTGCTTTTCCATCGGTAAGTTCATAGATACCAGGAAGTGTCTTTACAGAAATTTTCTTAAGATCAAGCGAGTCAAGGATTCTTTTCATTTCATCTTTCGTAGCGGATGGTATAGCAATCACCACTTCATTCACTTTCAATTTGTCAACGTATTCCATTGCTCTTGTTATCGGACCGTAAACAGGTACTCCTCTTATTTTTCTCCCTATTTTTCTTCTTGAATCATCAAGAAAAGCCACAACCTTTCCAAGCGCGGGTCTTTTTTCAAATTCTTCAAGGAGCATAACGCCAGCATCTCCAGCACCAATTATCATAGCTCTTTTCTCTGAAGG
Source organism: Thermotogaceae bacterium (assembly GCA_021161105.1). Taxonomy (GTDB): domain Bacteria; phylum Thermotogota; class Thermotogae; order Thermotogales; family Thermotogaceae; genus JAGHBG01. The sequence goes on from JAGHBG010000162.1 coordinate 420, forward strand.
AAATGATGCTTTTTTATACTCAGCCATCCAATGCCACACTATCCTGCTCAGCATTATAAGAACCCCACTACCCAGAAACACTAAAACTCCTACCGACCTTGGAAGAACTATACTTTTATAAAAGTAAAAGAAAGCCAAATTAACAAGATATGAAATTATAGAACCTCTGAAAAGTAACATCATATCTCTTGAAGACGCGTAAGCCCAGACCACTCTGTAATTCCCGTTTATTATATAAATTATTGCAGCCAAAGCAACATAAATATACACAGAAGGTGCATATTTTGACATCTCAGCAAAGTCGAACCCGAATCTTATGAAAAGTGCCAGCACGCCAGCAAATAGTGTTAGTCCGATATCTATTAAAAATAATAGAAATTTTCTCACGCTATCACCATCTCGTTACTAACCGGGAACTTTCCGATGGTAAAATTTGGTATTTCTCAAGTATATTCCGATAATCCTTTTTTATGTATATTCTCAATATTTGAATCAAATTGTTACTCATCAAACGATACGCAGGATACTTTTTGACATATTCCTCAAAATTCATAACCTTGTCGTCTTTGTATATCAATACTTTGCTCTGGACAAATTCATCAGGATGAACCAACGTAAGTTTATAAGGAGTATCTATGATAAATATATCATCAAAATTTTCGTACATTTCCTTTAAAGTATCATAGTCCTCCTCATCGAACTTCCCGCTTAAAACCAGTTTCAAATTTTTCTTCATCTTTTCTAAAGTTTCCATTGCTAGAGACTTACTGACAAGTCCCGGATCAATTCCTTCTATTGAAAACGGCATCTCAACAACTACTTTCCAAAGATCTCTTTTCAGTAACCTCTCAAGCACCTCATAAGCCTTATCTATATCTTCTTTGAATTCTGTTTGACCCGTTTTTTTCAAGAATTTAACTTCTTCAATTATCGTACTATCAGTGAGATTAATAAACTCTTCAAGGTCTAAAATCCTTTCTTTTAAACCCAGCGGTTTATAAGAATATTTTAGAATTTCCTGAATCATAAGATCAGCTGCCCTTGAGGTTTTATGGAAATAAACATTTTTATACATCATAAATCTACCAAACAATGCAGCGTAGATATCGTCCATAACTTTGGCATTATAACAAAGAACATCTCTTCCTTCCTTTTTCGCTATAAGAGAATTTCTAATAATCCTATCTGGTGCTCCTGTACCAAACGTCCTTGTCCCACTGTTGTAAGAGTCTCTCAAAATAAAATCTATTCTATCAGCGCCAAGAGGGCCCTGGATTATGTTAAATTCTACACTACCCGTTTCTTCTCCATGAAAGACTTCAACAACCATTTCAAAAACTTTTTTTAGAGCCTCTTTGACATCCGAAACATTCCCAACGGTTGCTTCAAGGTCTTCCAGTACAAAGTTCCTCAGAGAATCTTTGGGGAGATTTTTAAAAACCTCGTAAGTGTGTTCTGGCATCAATTCAAGGAGTATCCTGTCCCTGTACTCATCGTGTCCTTCATTTATCCCCGCCATTGGATATACAACATCATCAAATTGATGGCTAAACGGTCCATGACCTATGTCATGCAGAAGTCCCGCCAACCTGAGTATTCTTTGTTTCGAACGGTTGTCCTTAAACAAATGCTCCGCATACATTCCAGTAACATGCATAGTTCCCATAGAATGGGCAAATCTCGTATGGGAAGCTCCAGGATAAACAAATGCAGCACCAGCAAGCTGAGAAAGAAATCTTAGCCTTTGAACTGGCTTTGTATCCGTTACTAACATCTCAAGTGGATAAATGAATATTTCTGAGTAAATAGGATCTCTTGAAACTTTATACTTCATTGCTTTACAACCTCCTGTATAGCTTTAGCTATTCTTAAAACTTTATTGTCTTCAAACCTTCTACCCATTATTTGCATGCCCAATGGGAGTTTTCCGCTTCTCCCAAAAGGAACATTTATTGCGGGAAGCCCCGCAAGATTTGCAGGTATGGTAAATATATCCATTAAATAGTACGTAAGTGGATCCTTTATTTCTCCAATTTTTGGTGCAGGAGTTGGAACAGTTGGAAGTATAAGAGCATCGAATTCTTTCAAGTTATTATAAAGTTCCCCGCTTATCTTCTTCCTAACTTTCTGTGCTTTGCTGAAATAAGCTTCATAGTAAGTAGCACTCAAGGTAAAAGTGCCAAGAAGTATTCTTCTTTTAACTTCTTCACCAAACCCTGCGTTTCTTGTTTTCATATACATATCTTTTATGTTTTCCCCTTCAATCCTTAATCCATACCTTACTCCATCGAATCTTGAAAGATTGGAACTAACTTCAGCTGGCGCGATAACGTAATAAGTGGCAACAGAATATTTTATGCTTGGAACATCTATCCATTTTACCTCTGCTCCAAGTTCTTCAATAACTTTAACAAATTCTTCAAATGAATTTGCAACATCTTCGTGAAGTCCTTTTTCATTGAAAACTGTCTTTATTGCTCCTATTTTCATACCTTTTATTCCTTCATTAAGATCTTTCAGAAAATCAATGTTAACATCCACGGTTGTTGAATCCATTTCATCTTTTCCATATATCACACTCATAACCTTTGCAATATCATCAACAGACCTTGCCATCGGTCCTATCTGATCCAGGGAAGAAGCAAAAGCCACAAGACCGTATCGTGAAACAAGGCCATAAGTAGGCTTAAAACCATAAATCCCTGTGAAAGCAGAAGGTTGCCTTATAGAACCTCCCGTATCACTACCAAGGGCCACAGGAACCATACCAGCAGCTACAGCTGCAGCTGATCCCCCACTGCTACCTCCAGGTATCCTTTCAAGATCAACGGGGTTTCGAGTTTGAAAAAAAGCAGATTTTTCTGTGCTTGAACCCATTGCAAACTCATCAAGATTCGTCTTACCCACTATAACAAACCCAGCTTTCTTAAGCCTTTTTACTACAGTTGCATCAAAAGGTGGAGTATAGTTTTCCAATACCTTCGATGCACAAGTAGTCCTAATACCCTCTGTTATTATATTGTCCTTAATAGCTACTGGAACCCCTTTAAATCTTCCGCACTCCGGAACCTCTGGATCATCTTTAATCGTTATAAAAGCTTTTATCTCTTTATCTCTTTCTTTTATTTCTTTTAT
>JAGHBG010000137.1 GCA_021161105.1 Thermotogaceae bacterium
GGTGTGGATTCAGAGACAGCAATTTCCATATTTGTTGCATCTTCAAGAACAGACATTATACTTGTGACAGGTACCTCATCATCAAAGTTAATAAAAGCATAGACAGGACTGTTTTCCTCAACAACATTTCTTGGAATGGTGGTAATGTACTCTATTTGTGGAGGAGTGCTATCTATAACTTTTACATCAATTTCATTACTCTTAATTTGGCTTTTCATAACATTTAGTATTGCATAGATTTTGTGGTTGCCGGACTTTTCAGGTTCCCATTTGTAAATTGCTGGAACGGATGAGAAGGTTTTAACCAGATTATCGTTTATATAAAGTTCTACAGTCCATGAAGCTTCTGGAATTTCGTTCAGATTGACAGTTATGTTTGCAGTTTGACCGGTTTTAATGTCGCTTTCAGTCATTTCAAGAAAAACCTTGAACTTTTCAGAAGCAGGTTTTACATATAATTTTTTTGCTTCACTTTTGTATTCATCAGAGAACGTTATTACTTTTCCATATATTGTATAAGTTCCTGCAGGGAGAATTTGTGTTACAGTTAATGGCATCTCACTATCAGATTTGATTGTATGATCATTTACAATTAACTCTCCCCCAGAAAATTGTGTTAATTTAATGGGGGGGATTGCATCAAGCGTTATAGTTACAGATTGACCTTCGTAAGCTTCTGCAGGACTAATTGAAACAACGACATTGATTTTCCCATAACTTGCGATGCATCCATAAAGTAAAAAGGGAATAACAAATATAATAAAGCCGTATATTAGACCCTTTTTCATTAATAACACCCCTTATTTTGTTCAAGCTTTCATGTTTATAATACTATGAAAGAGGACGTTTATCCTTAAAAGAGGTGATTTTCTATGAAAATCTCGATAGTTCAATTTGATATTGAGTGGGAGAATCTGAATAAAAATCTTAATAAGATAGGAAAATATGTGCTTAAAGCAAAAGAAAATGGATCCAAGTTAGTTCTTTTCTCAGAAATGTCTCTGAGTGGTTTTTCCATGAACGCTTCAAAGATATATGCAAAGGAAGAGCATATTGAAATTTTGAAGGAATTATCAAGGGAAGTTGCTATAGGTGTGGGATATGCTGAAAAGTGTGGAGATTACTTTTATAACACTTATTCCATATTTATGGCTGGGGAGAAAATTGCCTCGTACAGTAAGATTCATCTTTTCAGTCACGGTGGCGAAGATAAGCATTATGAAAGAGGGAATAGGATTGAAACAGTTGAGATAAATGGTTTAAAAGTTACGCCCTTTATTTGCTATGATCTGCGTTTTCCATGTATTTTTCAAAAAGCTGCACTTGAGACGGACCTTTTTGTGATTCCTGCAAGCTGGCCAGAAAAAAGAAGATATCATTGGAAAAATCTGCTGGTAGCAAGGGCTATAGAAAATCAAGCTTATGTCGCAGGAATTAACAGAACCGGAAAAGATCCATACTTTGATTACAGCGGAGATAGTCTGGTTGTTGATCCCTGGGGAGAGATCATGTTAGATGCAAAAGATGCAGAAGGAGTTTTTACAGTTGACATAGACGCAGAAAAGATAAAGAAAATAAGAGGAGTCTTTCCTGTCCGTAAAGACAGGATACCTGAGATTGATCTGTAAAAATGGCTTATTTTCTGAACAGCAAAACAGCAAAACCAGCCCTGCCAGTTGATCTTTCCCTGGTAAATGCTGGTGTTTCACCGGGAGAACTTCTAAGGCAGAATCTTATCTTTTCAAAATTAGGATGTTTGGAGAATCCTTCGATATCTGGAAACCTGGCATGGGAAAATATCTTGTGACCATCTTTTCCAAGCTTTTCATAATATTTAGCCCATTGTCCTGTTATGGTAGCTATAACAACTTTTCCTCCTTTTCTTGCAACTCGGAGCATCTCATTCAGAGCTTTTATCTTATCCTGGAAAAACTCTATAGCAGCTATAGAGATAACAGCGTCAAAGCTATTATCTTCAAATGGTATGCTTTCCGCTACACCTTCGACACATTTTAAGCCTTTTTTGATTGCCTTTTTTCTCATTTTCTCATCTGGTTCTAAACCAACCACATCAAATCCCAAGCACAACAATTTCTTTGTGAAATTTCCCGTACCACACCCAACATCAAGTATTTTGCTGCCCTCAATCGGGAAGAGCAAAGATAAGATGCAATCTGTTTCCATTAGATCTATGGTTTTTCCAGGTTCTTTTTTATACCAGCTGTCATAGTCTTCAGGATCCCATTCTATATCTGGAAACCTTATCATCTATCGATACGCCTCCTTTTTTTAAATCAATCTGGAATGAAACGACACATCTTTCGGATATTTTTTCACACTCTTCAACTACTTTTTCGAGCAGGTTTAAAAGATCACTCTTCTCACCTTCAACTATTGTCGAATGAGCGTTTACCTCGTAATTCAATCCGGATGAGTTAATAACTTCTACAATTCTATCTATAACTTCAGTTAAATTTTTTGCCTGTATGGGCACAACCTGAAAGCTCGCCGTATATTTCACAAAATCCCTCCTTTCGATTAAAATATTCAAAGAAGATTATACATCGGGAGGTGCTATAATGGATTGCGTTTTCTGTAAAATCATAAAAGGTGAGATACCGTCAGATAAGGTTTATGAGGATGATGATTTCCTTGTTATAAGGGATATAAATCCAGTTGCTCCCGTACATCTTCTGGTTCTATACAAAAAACATGTTGGAAAAATTCATCAGCTTGATGAAGAGGATAAAAAGAAAGTATCAAAAGTTTTTGATGTTATTGCCAAAGTCGTAGAAAAAGAAGGAATACTGGAAAGTGGCTACAGAGTAGTTATCAACAACGGAGAGCAGGCGGGGCAGGAAATAGATCATATACACTTTCATGTTATAGGGGGAAGGAAACTGGGGAAGATAGCATGAAAAAGGTGGTAATTGTAACAACTGGCGGTACCATAGCCATGGCAAAGACTCATGATGGGGTTGTTCCCTTTTCTAAGGGAAATTCCTTGATAACGCAGGTGCCAGGACTCAGTGAAATCACAGAGATAGAACATGTTGAATTCGCCAATATACCAAGTCCTTATATGACACCTTCTATGATGTGGGAGCTCTCAAAGCTGGTTCAAAGGCTTGTCAATAGAGAGGATGTTGCAGGTGTTGTTATTACGCATGGGACTGATACACTTGAAGAAACATCTTATTTTCTGGATCTTACCGTAAAGACTGATAAACCTATTGTTTTTACAGCAGCCATGAGAAACATCAATGAACTTGGAACTGATGGCCCGAGAAATGTTCTCTCATCCGTCAGGGTAGCAGTATCTGGAAAATCAAAAGGGATGGGGGTTATGGTTTGTCTGAATGACGAGATTCACGCCGCAAGAGAAGTTACAAAAACCTATACAAGCAATGTGGCAACTTTCGATTCACCGGGTTATGGGCCTTTAGGGATTGTAGATGAAGATGAAGTTATATTCTTCAGAAAACCGCTCATGAGGATGCATATAGATACCGATAAAATTGAAGAAAGAGTAGCTCTTATTAAAACTTTTACAGGCGATGATGGAAGCCTGCTGAAAGTTGCCGCTGATATGGGATACAGAGGAATAGTGCTTGAAGGATTTGGAAGGGGGAACGTTCCGCCAGAAGTTGCAGATGCTGCATCAGATGTTATAGATAAAGTTGTGATTGTAATAACATCACGTTGCTTCAAAGGAAGGGTTCTCGATGTTTATGCTTACAAAGGTGGTGGGGCTGACCTTGTAAAAAGAGGAGTAATACTTGGCCAGGAAGTAAGCGCACAAAAAGCAAGAATAAAACTTATAATTGCTCTTGGAAAGACACATGACAGAGAAAAGATCAGAAAATACTTTGAAAGTTCGCGGGTCAGGAAGGAGATGGATATTTGAGGGATAGAACACTGGCGATAATTTTGACGCTTATCTATTTTTTAATGGTATTTGTCGCTCTTTCATTTAAAGATATAGCAGCTGTTATAGTTGTAGTATTTATAAATGTCGCTATCCTTTCTGCCGTATCAGAATTTCTGGGAAAATGGGTTAAAAATAGGCATGTATGTAATGCC
>JAGHBG010000002.1 GCA_021161105.1 Thermotogaceae bacterium
AGGAGGTGCTAAAGGTGAAGATAAATAAAGAAAGAATTGTGGAAATATCAGTCGTGGGAGAAATTTCTCATCCATCCATAAGAATGCCAAGGCTTGATGGAGAAGGAAAAACCTATTATGTTCCAAGCGTTGGTGGGATTACATATAACTTTTCACTGGGTGATCCAGCATTTTTCCCATATGGAGATCATATAGAACCCGATGTTTCAACGAAAAACAAAGATAAAACGGAAAACGATGCATATCTTTCTCTTTCCTGCATAGGAAATGAAGCTATCGTTGTATCAGGCGATGCAAAAGGAATGAAAGGAATTGTCATTGGAAAACACGGAGGTATCAACCATGTTTTAATATACTTTCCAGAAAAAGATAAGCTCTCCATAGGAGATAAAGTTCTTGTCAGAGCGTGGGGGCAGGGACTTGTGATAGAAGATTATCCGGAGATTTCTGTGTATAACATAGATCCAGAACTCTTTGAAAGCATCTTCACGGAAGAAGGTGGAGGAATAGTTGCTCCTGTTACCACAATTGTCCCGGGCTTTATGATGGGATCCGGTATTGGAGCATCAAATCCAACCATGGGAGATTATGATATAAATACAAGAGACAGGGAACTGGTTGAAAGGTATGGAATCAATAAAGTCAAAATAGGCGATCTTGTAGCAATAGATAACCATGATTGCCGGCATGGTCTTGGTGGATATAAAGAAGGAATGGTTAGCATAGGAGTGGTTGTCCATTCAAATTGTGTTATAACAGGTCATGGACCCGGGGTTACTGTAGTTATGACGGGGCCAAAGGATAAGATAAAAGTCATCACAAACGGAGATGCCAATATAAAGAATTACATTGCCTGGTAAGGAGAGATAAGCTTTGATAGAAAAAATAGCGAACTTTGTAAAGAACTCCGAAGGAGTTTCCATAGCTCTTGTTGGGATAGATCCTTTTTATTTGAAGGATCAAGCCATGAGAATTCCAGAAATTGCAGAAGGATTTCCTCCTGCTGTGTCGGATTATATTGTAATCGATCCCAAAGGTGGCGATATAGGTATAGATGAAATAAGGGATATCGAGTCTTTTTTCTTTATTCCCCGGAGGTTGCACTAAAAAAATATGTTTTTATATTTGATATAGACAGGATGACCCAGCAAGCTGCCAATGCTTTTTTAAAAACTCTCGAGGAACCACCATATTTTGGTGTGATAGTTTGCACAACTACAAGATGGCACTATCTTTTACCAACTATAAGAAGTCGCCTCGTCAGGTTTAATCTTGTACCACCAGCTACTGAAGTTGAAGATCCAGTAGTTAAGATAATTATGGAGAAAGATTACAGAACTCAAACAGATAAGAAGTGGAAAAAGAAACTCCAAACAGTGAAAGAAAAAGGAATTAATGATCTTGTAAAATATGTGAAAAACATGGAAGAAGATCCATTAAAAGGCTATTTAGCAGCTTATGAAATAATCAAAAGAGCAGAAGAAACAGACGATAAAGGTTTTTTAGAGCTTTATGATGCAGTAAATTCAAAATTATCTGGAAAGGAATTTTTTCTTTTCAATGGTATATTAGCAAAAGTTGCTCTGTGGAGTCTCGAGCTCGAAGGTACGGAAAACATGGAATTTGTTAAGTTTTTAGATTCAATTTCACGGGCAAAAATAGCAAATTTTAACAATTCTTTAACACTCTTAAACATCTTTCTTAGATACAGAGAAGAGAAAAGAGGTGACAGGATTTGGAGCTAACAGCTACAGTATACGGAGTGGAGTTTTATCCGGTTGGAAAAATAATTTATTACTTAGATAACGGTGAAAATTTAAGAAGAAGAGACAAAGTTCTGGTTGTGGGGGAATTTGGACTTGAAGTTGCCAGTGTGGTGACAGAAAAGAAAGAAATAAAAATAGAGGATGTTGGATACGATTTAAAAGCTATCATAAGGAAGCTAACAAAAGAAGATGAAGAAATTTACAAAAAGAATCTGGAAGATGCTACTAAGGCCAAATATACATTCAAGCAGCTTGTCAAGAAGCATGAACTTCCAATGAAGGTTGTTCATGTTAGGTATACCTTTGATAGGTCAAAGCTGGTGTTTTTTTTCAGCGCAGAATCGAGAGTAGATTTCAGAGAACTTGTTAAGGAATTGGCAAAGATTTATAAAACAAGAATAGAGCTCCGTCAGATAGGTGTTAGGGACGAGATGAAATTCATAGGAGCACTCGGCCTTTGCGGAAGACCCGCGTGCTGTACAGTATTTTTAAGAGAATTTCAATCTATCACGCTAAAACATGCAAAAAGACAACAGATGATGATAAATCCTGCAAAAATCTCTGGAACATGCAGAAGACTTTTATGTTGTCTTCGCTATGAATACGATTTCTACGAAAAAGCTCTCCGTGGAATACCAGATGAAGGTTCCTTCATAGTGTACGAGAATAAAAAATGTAAAGTCACAAATGTCAATGTGTTTTTGAGGGAAGTAACATTAACCTGCAATGAAAGAGAAATTATTAAGGTTCCTTTTGACCATTTTCAGAAGGAGCTTGCTTAGCATTGAAAAGTTTTGAAGCTAATTTATATTCTTTCACAGCATCCTCTGTTCTCCCGATCTCCTCATAAAGCTGCGCAAGTGTGAAATGTAGCGATGAATCAGCTGGATTCATCGCTATTTTTCTTTTAATTTTTCTTATTCTTCGTAATGGATCCTTTTTTCTTATTATTATTAGAGAAATTATTACAGCTCCGACAAGCGACAATATCGAAACATAAATAGCCGTTTTAATTCTGTTATCCGGCACCGACGTTGTTTTTGCTATTTCAAATGTCATTTTGGAGGAACTCCCGGTGAGAAAAGCCTTTTCAGGGGGCTTTAGAGATACATGAAGTTCTGTTGATTCATCTGTGTGGACCATTAACGAAGATGGTGTGGAAGATTTTTTGGTAATAATCGATACTTCTTCTTTCTCTTCTACATCTTTTTCTCCGTTTTTTAAACCTTCAATCTTTGGACATATACTTTCGTTTTTACAGAATGAGATATCATATTTTTCAGAAAGTCTTATATAAATTTCTCTTAATTTTGAGACGAGTTTTTCCTTCTTCAAATGAATTTTTTCATATTCGTCCAGAAG